>NZ_JBFBIV010000016.1:0-135540 GCF_040702025.1 Streptomyces sp. NPDC088194
GTGAACGTGGCGTTCAGTAAGGGTGGAGGGCGGCCGGATGGACGTGGAGGAGCTGGGGCACCCGGGGCGGACCGGCCGGCCTCGCAGCGAGAAGCACAAAGCGGCTGGGTCCGGGTCCGCTCCGGGAGAGCGTCCGGACCCGCATCGCCGGCATGCGGGTCCGGACGGGTCAGGGTGCGCCCGCCGTCGTCCTCGGCGTCAGATCCTCCAGGTCCTTCTGGTCCTCCAGGTTCTTCTGGTCCTTCAGATCTTGTTGAAGATCTTGGAGTAGGCGTACCCGGTCGGCTTGTCGTACTGGTCGACCTCCCAGAAGGCCAGTTCCTGCACGCCCTTCGACGCGGCGAAGCTCTCCAGGGTGGAGGCGTTCGCCTGGGTGAAGTTCTCGTCGTCGTCGTTCTGCCCGGCGATCGGGGTCAGGCCCATGCGGGCCCAGTTCTGCGCGGCCGAGCCGCCGTAGATGCTCGCGAACTGCTTCTCGGCGGCGGTGGCACCGGACTCCGCGTCCGCCAGGGCGTTCTCGCCGTCGCCGAAGTCCATGGTCATGAGGTTCACCGCGCTGGTCTTCACCCCCGCCGACTGCGCGTTCTTCAGCAGCGTGGTGACGTCGGACTCCATGCCGTCCGGGTCCACGGCCACCGTCCAGTCGATCTGCACGGACGGGTCGGCCTGCTGGAGCGCCGCCAGGGCCTGGTCCCGCCGGGCGTTGGCGTTGCCGTTGGCGAGGGTGTCGCCCTCGATGTCGAAGTCGAGCCGGGTGACGCCGTAGGTGCTGACCACCTTCTGGTAGGCCGCGGTGAGACTGGAGACCGAGGTACAGGTCTGGGCGAGTTCCTTGCTGCCGGCGCCGCCGAAGGACGGGATCACGTTGCCGCCGGCCGACTTCACCGCGTTGATCTGGGAGCTGAAGGCGCCGACCGAGTCCCCGCCGTCCTCCCACTGGAGGGTGCAGCCGGACTTGGAGGTGAGGAAGGCCAGCGTGTAGTTCTTCAGCCCGCTCGCGCTCTGGTCGGCGGCCATGTCCTTGGCGGAGGAGGAGTCGATCTGCAGGTACGGCGCCGCGAACTGTGCGGGGAGCGCGGTCGGGGCCACGGCGGCGGCGTGGGCGCCGGGGGCCGCGGCGAGCAGCGCGAGCACCGGGGCGACCGCGGCCGCGGCGACGAGTGCGGGGCGGACGGGTGACTTGGCCATGGTGAAACCTCTCGGGAGGCGGAGGAGACAGTGGGGGAGCGCAAGACCGCAGGGGTGACAGGTTAGGAAAGCTTCCTAACCATGAGTCAGCATGGTTGGGCCCTTGGCTGGTGCACGTCAAGACCCGGAGTTCAGATAAATGAATCGCGGCCACCCTCTTGACCGAGGTTTTGCCTGCCGTGGGTCCGGGGTCCGGTCCCGGGGTTCGGGGCCCGGGACCGGGTCCCGGGGCGTGGGGCGTGGGGCGTGGGGCGTGGTGGCGCGCGGCCGGGGCTGGCTGGGCCGGGCCGAGCGACGCGGGAGGGCGCGCGCCCGGCGATGGGCGGGGGAGGGCGGGCTCGGCGGAGAGCCGCCGGCTTACTCCTCCGGGTCGGCGTCCTCCGCCGCCTCGGCGACCTGCAAGGCGTGGCGGGAGCGGCGGGTGGCGTTGACGACGAGCCCGGCGCCGGCGAGGAGGAAGACCGCGCCGCCGATGACGTAGGGCTTCGTGTCGATCATGCCGGTCTCGGCGAGCGACCCGGCGGGCGCCGCCTGCGTGGTGGTGGCGGGGGTCCGGGCGGGGGTGCCGGCCGACGTCGTGGCCGCGACGGTGGAGGTGGCCGCGACGGTGGCGGTGTCCGCGTGTGCCGAGGGGACGAAGTAGAGCGCGGCCAGCACGGCAGCGGCGGCCACGGCGACGTACGGGCGGGGCGAGGCCATCTGATCCCCCAGCGGATGCGGCGAGTTGACCGTAAGGGCCGATCGTAGTGACTGGCGGCGGCCGGTGGGAAGCGGCGGGTCGGCCCGACGGGGATTCGCCGGCGGTTCGCGGTGCGTGGCGGGAGGGCTGCGGAATGCCGCGGAAAGCCGCGTGACGGTCATCACGGGGAGTACGTGTCAAAGCCCACAATTTCCATCGGAAAGGACATACCTGGCGCCGAGGCTGTTTCCATGGATGGCGGAAGAAGCCCCGCGCCGATCGTTTCGGCCTGCGGGCGACCCCGATCATGGGAGAGACGCGTGACGCCGCCCGACACCGGAAAATCCCCCGCCTCCGCAGAGGACGGCCCCGCCGAGCACGGCAAGACCGGAGCAGTCCGCCGGAAGCGCACCGTGTTCCGCCGCGGCACCCTCGCGGCGCTCGCGGTGGTGGCCGGCGGCGCGGTGGCGCTGACCGCGTGCGGCCACGGCGACAGCGGCAAGGACAGCAGCCAGAACGCGGCCGCGTCCGTCTCCCCGACGACGAGCGCCACCTCCGCCGACCCCGGCTCCAGCCCCACCACGAGCCCGACCACCAGCCCGCAGACGCAGGCCCGGGAGGACGCGGCGGCGGCCAAGCACACCTCGACCGCGAAGATCACCATCTCGCCGAAGTCCGGCACCACCCAGGCCGCGGTGAGCGGCGCGGTGAAGGTGAGCGTCACCGGCGGCAAGCTGACCAAGGTGACGATGACGGCCACGTCGACCGGCCACACCGTGGCGGGCAGGATATCCGCCGACGGCACCACCTGGACGCCGAACGCGACGCTCGCGCACGGCCTCCAGTTCCGGATATCCGCCACCGCCAGCGACTCGCAGGGACGTACGACCTCCACGCAGGCCACGTTCGGCACCAAGGCGGCCACCGGCAGCTTCGTCGGGTACTTCACCCCGGAGGACGGCTCCACGGTGGGCGTGGGCATGCCGGTCTCGATCAACTTCAGCAAGGCGATCTCGTCCGCCGACCGGGCCGCCGTGCAGCGCGGGATCTCCGTGCAGTCCAGCAGCGGGCAGCAGGTCGTCGGCCACTGGTTCAGCTCCACCCGGCTCGACCTGCGGCCGCAGAGCTACTGGCAGGCCGGCTCGCACGTCACGCTGAACCTGAACCTGGCGGGCGTCGAGGGCGCCCCGGGCGTCTACGGCACGCAGCACAAGACGGTCGGCTTCGACGTGGGCCGCTCGCAGGTCTCCACGGTGGACGCCGCCACGCACATGATGACCGTGGTCCGCGACGGCAAGGTGATCCGCACCCTGCCGATCTCCGCCGGCGGCGACGGGCACACCACCTACGACGGCCAGATGGTCATCGAGGAGAAGGACCAGACCACCCGGATGAACGGCGCGACGGTGGGCTTCACCGACGACGACGGCAAGGGCGAGTACGACATCCCCGACGTGCCGCACGCCATGCGGCTGAGCAACTCCGGCACGTTCATCCACGGCAACTACTGGTCCGACAAGTCGATCTTCGGCACCGCCAACACCAGCCACGGCTGCATCGGGCTGAGCGACGTCAAGGGCGGCAAGGACGACACGACGGACGCGGCGTGGTTCTACAACAACTCGCTGATCGGCGACGTGGTCGTGGTGAAGAACTCGCCCGACAAGACCATCCAGCCCGACAACGGCCTCAACGGCTGGAACATGTCGTGGAGCAAGTGGGTGGCCGGCTCCGCGCTGTGAGCTGAGCCGGGCAGGTAGCCGGCCGGGCAGCAGACCGTACGGGAGCGGCCGTACGGGAGTGCGCCGGGCGAAGTGAGCCGGGCGGTACGGGTCGCGTCTCGGGGGCGCGGCCGGTACCGCCCGGCTCGCTTGTCAGTCCAGGGCGGTGTGAATCCAGGCGGCCGGGTCGTCCAGGACGGCCCGCACCGCGCTGTAGGCGGCGCCGCGCAGCACGCCGTCGCGGCCGAGCCGCGAGGTGACCACGTCCTCCGGGCGCCACTGGCGGTCGGTGACGCGGGCGGCCAGTTCGCGGCGCGCGCCGGGCAGCAGCCAGGGCGCGAGGTCCGCGAGCGGGCCGCCGACCACCACGGCCTGCGGGTCGAGGAGGTTGACGGCGCCGCTCAGCGCGATGCCCAGGGCCGCGCCGGCGTCCTCCAGGGCGCGGATCGCGGCGGGGTCGCCGGCCGCCGCGGCGGTGCGCAGCTCCCTCGGGGTGCCGGCGCCCGCGGACCGGAGCAGGGCCTCCTCGCCGGCGAAGGTCTCCAGGCAGCCGTGCGCGCCGCACGAGCACAGCGGCCCGTCCGGGTGGACCGGGACATGGCCGAGCTCGCCGGCGAAGCCGCGGGCGCCGCGGAAGAGCCGGCCCTCCACGATGAGGGCGGCGCCGATGCCGATCTCGGCGGAGACGTGGACGAAGTCCGCGAGGCGGTCGTGGCCGCCGAGCCAGAGTTCGGCGAGCGCGCCGAGGTTCGCCTCGTTCTCCACGACGGTCGCGTGCGGGCCGAGCGCGGTGGCGACGGAGACGTCCTCCCAGCCGAGGTTGGGGGCGCGCAGTACGGTGCCGCGGTCGCGGCTGACCAGGCCGGGGACGGCGACCGTGGTGCCGACCGGGCGCAGCTCCATCGCGGCGGCCTCCTTGGCGACCTGCGCGGTCAGCTCCGCGAGTTCGGCCAGCACGGACGCGGCCGGGCGGCCCCGGTTCGCGGCGGGGGACTCGGTACGGCAGCGCAGCTCGCCGCGGAGGTCCACCACGCAGGCGGCGAGGTGGTCGATACCGATCTCCGCGCCGATGCCGGCGGGGCCGGTGTCGGACAGCGCGAGGGCGGTGCCGGGGCGGCCCACGGTGCCGGGGCGGCGGGCTCCGCGCTCCTCCAGCAGGCCCGCGGCCAGGAGTTCGTCCACGAGCGTGGAGACGGTGGCCCGGGTGAGGCCGACCTCGGCGGCGATGGTGGCGCGGGTGAGGTCGTCCTCCGTGGCCAGGGCTCGCATCACCAGGGAGAGGTTGCGGTGGCGTAGTTCCGATTGGGCGCCGGTGCGTTTGACCACGGTTCTCCTTTCACGCCGTGCCGTCCACAAAGTATGTGCGGCCCCTCCGGGGGCTCCTCCCCGCCCACCCGCCCGCTGCTGGCCGAGGGCACGCTCCCGGGCCCCCGCCGCGGGGGTTCCGACATTCGCCCTTCCGCCCCGCGGCAAGCGCCTGTGACGTCAGGCGCCCACCAACGGCAGCGCTGCCCGCAGCCGTTCGAGCGTCGCGTCGTCGCGTTCCGTCGCCGGGAGCAGCTCGCCCCGGTCGGTGCCCCAGCGCGCGGCGACCGCGGCGGGCTCCTCGCCGGTGAGGAGGACGGCCGCCTGGACCGCCGCGCCGAGGGCGACCAGCTCCGAGGCGACGGGCACCTGGACCGCCCGCCCGGAAAGCCTCCGTACGGTCTCCCGCCACGCGGCCCCCCGTGCGCCGCCGCCGATCAGCAGGATCGGCTGGTCGCCGGGGTCCGCCCCGTCGACGGCGAGCACGAGGTCGAGCGCGGCGAGCAGCGCGTACACCGCACCGTCGTAGGCGCCTTGGAGCACCTGCCCGGCGGTGGTGTCGTGCCGGACACCGGTGAGCAGGCCGGAGGCGTACGGCAGGTTCGGGGTGCGCTCGCCGTCGAGGAAGGGGAGGAAGGCGACCGAGCCGCCGGGGTCGACCTGCTCGCGGTCGCGGCCGAGCAGCGTGGCGACCTTGTCCACGGCGAGCGTGCAGTTCAGCGTGCAGGCCAGCGGCAGCCAGGCCCCGTCGGCGGCGGCGAACCCCGCGACGGTGCCGGAGGGGTCGGCCGGGCGCTGCCGGGCGACCGCGTAGACGGTGCCGGAGGTGCCGAGGCTGAGCACCGGCCGCCCCGGGGCGAGCCCGAGGCCGAGGGCGGCGGCTGCGTTGTCGCCGGTGCCGGCGCCGACCAGCGCGCCGGGCCGTACGCCGGCGCCGTCCCGTACGGTGCCGGCCTGCTCGCCGGGCCCGAGCACCGCGGGCAGCAGCTTCGGGTCGAGCCCGACCTCGGCGAGCAGCGCGTCGTCGTACGCCCCGGTGCTCGCCGCCCACCAGCCGGTGCCGGAGGCGTCGCCGCGGTCGGTGACGGCGGTGCCGCTCAGCCGCTCGGTGAGGAAGTCGTGCGGCAGCCGGACCGCCCGCGCGGCCGCGGCCGCCTCGGGTTCGTGGGCGCGCAGCCACTCCCACTTGGCGATGGTGAAGCTCGCGCCGGGCACCGAGCCGACCCGCTCGGCCCACCACGCGGCGCCGTGCCGTTCCACCAGCGCCTCGGCCTGCGGGGCGGAGCGGACGTCGTTCCACAGCAGCGCGTCCCGCACCGGGCGGCCCCGCTCGTCGAGCACGACCAGGCCGTGCTGCTGGCCGCCGACCGAGATCGCGTCGGCCCGCGCCGCGTACGGTCCGAGCTCGCCCAGCGCTTCCTGGAGGGCGTTCCACCACACCTCGGGGTCGGTCTCGCGCCCGGCGCCGGTGCTGACGGTGTGCGCCGCCTGGCCGCGGGCGAGCACCTCGCCGCTGTCGACGTCGACCGCCAGCACCTTCGTGGACTGCGTCGAACTGTCCACGCCGAGCACGATCTGCCCTTGTCGCGCCATGTGATCCCGGTCCTTTCGCGCGGTTCCTACTTCCCAACCCTGGGCTCGCATACTAATTTGTTCAACAGTCTGACGAATAGGAGCCGACCGCAATGACTTCCGAGACGAACCTCACCCCCACCCCCGCCGACAAGTTCACCTTCGGACTGTGGACGGTCGGCTGGCAAGGCCGCGACCCGTTCGGCGACGCGACCCGCGCCCCGCTCGACCCGGTCGAGTCGGTGAACCGGCTCGCCGAACTGGGCGCGTACGGCGTGACGTTCCACGACGACGACCTGATCCCCTTCGGCTCCTCCGACGCCGAGCGCGACGGCCACATCAAGCGCTTCCGGCAGGCGCTGGACGCCACCGGCATGAAGGTGCCGATGGCCACCACCAACCTCTTCACCCACCCCGTCTTCAAGGACGGCGGCTTCACCTCCAACCTCCGCGAGGTGCGCCGCTTCGCGCTGCGCAAGGTGATCCGCAACATCGACCTGGCCGTGGAGCTGGGCGCCGAGACCTACGTCGCGTGGGGCGGCCGGGAGGGCGCGGAGTCCGGCGGCGCCAAGGACGTCCGGGTCGCGCTGGACCGGATGAAGGAAGCCTTCGACATCCTCGGCCAGTACGTCACCGAGCAGGGCTACAACCTGCGCTTCGCGGTGGAGCCGAAGCCGAACGAGCCGCGCGGCGACATCCTGCTGCCGACCGTCGGCCACGCGCTGGCGTTCATCAACTCGCTGGAGCGCCCCGACATCGTCGGCGTCAACCCCGAGGTCGGCCACGAGCAGATGGCCGGGCTCAACTTCCCGCACGGCATCGCCCAGGCGCTGTGGCACGGCAAGCTCTTCCACCTCGACCTCAACGGCCAGACCGGCATCAAGTACGACCAGGACCTGCGGTTCGGCGCCGGCGACCTGCGCTCGGCCTTCTGGCTGGTCGACCTGCTGGAGCGCGGCGGCTACGAGGGCCCGCGGCACTTCGACTTCAAGCCGCCGCGGACCGAGGACATGTCCGGCGTGTGGGCGTCGGCGGCCGGCGGCATGCGCAACTACCTGATCCTCAAGGAGCGGGCCGCCGCCTTCCGCGCCGACCCGGTGGTCCAGGAGGCGCTGCGCGTCTCCGGCCTGGACGAGCTGGCGCAGACCACGCTGGGCGCCGACGAGTCGCTGGCCGACCTGCTCGCCGACCGCAGCGCGTACGAGGACTTCGACGCGGACGCGGTGGCCGAGCGCGGGATGGCCTTCGAGGCGCTCGACCAGCTCGCCATGGACCACCTGCTCGGCGTGCGCTGAACCGTACGACCGCTGCACGTCCCCGGTCGGACCGGCGGACCGGCCTGCCGGCCCGTACGCCGGTCCGGGCAACGGACAAGAGTCCCGGACCAACCTGGGGACCGGCTGTGAACAGGCCGTGCGCGGCCTGTTCAAGGAAGAAATCACCTTCCGCTCAGCCGGACCTCATCTCCACGTGCTCTTTCTCAAGCCCCCCTCACTTTCGCCTCACCGCGCCCTCACCGCCGATTCCTAGCGTTGCGCGGCAGTGGGAGCAGGGGCGGACGCCTCGCCCTCCTCGCGTTCGCCCCCGCTCTCCGCACCTCACCCCGGTGCACTCCACTGCCTCTCTCTGCCAAACACGAGGAATCGGATGTTCTTCACGTATCTCCGGCGCGAGCTGCGCCGCCGGCGCAAGGCGGCGCTCGTGGTCGCGCTGGGCCTCGCGCTCGGCATCGGCCTCGTCATCACGGTCGACTCGGTCTCGTCCGGCATGGACCAGGCCCAGGGCAAGGTGCTCAAGTCGCTGTACGGCCTGGGCACCGACATGACGGTCACCAAGGCCGCGCCGGCCGCCGGCACCGGTTCCACCACCCGGCCCAAGTTCGACTTCGACGCGAACAGCGACGGCAAGTCGCAGAGCAGCGACCGGGTCACCGTGCAGGGCTTCCAGACCCTGTCCTCCTCGGTCGTCAGCAGCGTCGGCAAGCAGAAGAACGTCGCGGGCGCGGTCGGCGGGCTCAACCTCCAGGTGCTGAAGATCAACGGCACCTTCACGCCCGGCCAGTTCCAGCAGCGCCAGAGCACCTCCGGCGCGGGTGGCGGGCCCGGCGGCGGCTCCGGCGGCAGCGGCGCGCCGCAGGGCGAGGTCAAGGGCGGCGGCGCGCAGTTCGACGCCAACAGCTACACGCTCTACGGCGTGGACGTCTCCAACCTCTCGCTCGGCCCGCTGACCTCCTCCAAGATCACCTCGGGCACCACCTTCACCGCGGCCGACGCCGACGCGAAGGTGATGGTCGCCGACTCCGCGTACGCCAAGCAGAACAAGCTCAAGGTCGGCTCCACCGTCACCGTCAAGGGCACCAAGTACAAGGTGATCGGCATCGCCACCGCCGACAGCGGCGACGCGGCGGCCAACCTCTACCTGCCGCTGAAGCAGGCGCAGACCCTCTCCTCCTCGGCGAACAAGGTCACCACGGTCTACGTCAAGGCGGCCGACTCCAAGCAGATCTCGGGGGTCAAGTCGGAGATCCAGAAGAACATCTCCGGCACCACCGTCACCACCTCCGCCGACCTCGCCTCCACCGTCTCCGGGTCGCTGTCCACGGCGTCGTCGCTCGCCACGAACGTCGGCAAGTGGCTGTCCATCGCGGTGCTGATCGCCGCGTTCCTCGTCGCCGGGCTGCTCACCTCCTCGGCGGTCAGCCGCCGCGTGCGGGAGTTCGGCACGCTCAAGGCGCTCGGCTGGAAGAGCGGCCGGGTCACCCGGCAGGTCATGGGCGAGGCCCTGGTCAACGGCCTGATCGGCGGCGTCCTCGGGATCGCGCTGGGCCTGGCCGGCGCCTTCGCCGTCACCGAGATCAGCCCCAGCCTCACGGCCCAACTCGGCTCCTCCGCCTCCTCCGGCGGCACGGGCGGGCCCGGCGGCGGGGGCCCCGGCGGCTTCGGCGGCGGCGCCCGGCAGGCCGCGTCCAAGACGCTCGACGTCGCCCTGAGCGCGCCCGTCAGCGCCGGCACCATCGTGCTGGCCGTGGGGCTCGCCATCGGCGGCGGCCTGATCGCCGGCGCGTTCGGCGGCTGGCGCGCGTCCCGGCTGCGCCCGGCCGACGCGCTGCGCCGCGTCGAGTAGCCGCGGCTGTGATCGGCCGCCGATCGGCCGCGCCGCCCGCTGATCGGCCTCGCTGATCGGCCTCGCTCGTCGGCCCCGCCGCCCGGCCCCACCCGGTGGCCGGGCAGGGCCGGGTGGCCGCCACCCGGTCACCCGGCAACCCGGCCACCCGGCCGCTCCGCCGCGTGACCCCGGCCGTCCGGCCGCCCCCGGGGCCTCTCACCCGGCGGCCACCCCCACTTCCCTTCCGCTCCCAGGAGTCCACCCATGTACCAGCTCAGCGGCGTCACCAAGCGCTATCGCCGGGGCAAGACCAACGTCGACGCCCTGCGCGGCATCGACCTCACCATCGCCGACGGCGACCAGGTCGTCATCCAAGGCCCCACCGGCGGCGGCAAGTCCACCCTGCTCCAGATGCTCGGCGCGCTGGACCGGCCCACCTCCGGCTCGATCGAGTTCGACGGCACCGACCTGGCCAAGCTCAGCGAGGCACGGCTGACCAAGGTCCGCTCGGAGAACATCGGCTTCATCTTCCAGAGCTTCAACCTCATCCCCACGCTCACCGCCCAGGAGAACGTCGAGACCGCGCTGGTGCCGCTCGGGGTCCGCCCGTCGCTGCGCCGCACCCGCGCCGCGGCCGCCCTGGAGTCGGTCGGACTCGGCGAGCGCCTCACCCACCTGCCGTCCGAGCTCTCCGGCGGCCAGCAGCAGCGGGTCGCCATCGCCCGCGCCCTGGTCAAGGAGCCCAAGGTGCTGCTCGCCGACGAGCCGACCGGCAACCTCGACGAGGGCACCCGCGACGACATCATGGCGTTGCTCGAAGGGCTGTGGCGCGACCGCGGCCTCACCTTCATCCTGGTCACCCACGACTCCACCATCGCCAAGCGCGCCCCCCGGCTGGCCACCATCCGCAAGGGCACCCTCACGGTGCGCGAGTCCACCCGCAAGTGAGCCCCCGGGGCGGCGCCGCCGCCGGTCGTCAGCCCGTCGTCGGCTCGCCGCCGGTCGTCAGCCCGCCGCCTGCCCGGCGGCGCGCTCCTGGGCTTCGAGCAGTTCCTCGCCGTGCTCCCGGGTCCAGCGGCCCATCGCGCGCAGCGGGCCGTCCACCAGGCTGGTGCCGAGCGGTGTGAGGCCGTAGTCGACCCGGGGCGGCGCGGCGCGGAAGGCGCGGCGCTCCACCAGGCCGTTGGCGAGCAGGCGGCGCAGCGACTCGGTGAGCACCTTGTCGCTGATCCCGCCGGCCAGCGCCCGCAACTCGGCCCGGCGCAGGGGCCCTTCGCTGAGCCCGGCGAGGATCACCGGGTCCCAGGTGTGGGCGAACAGCTCGGTGGCCGCGCGCAGCCGGCAGTCCACGAGCAGCCGCTCGCAGGAGGCGTCCCCGGGGTTCCGGGTGGTGGGGGCGCCTCGGTTCTCCCGGGCGTCGTGCGGGGCCCGGGTGCCGGTCGCCGGTTCGGCCGTCACCGGTGCGGCGGTCGTCGGTGCCGTGGTCGCCGGTGCGGTGGTCGTCGGGGTGGCGCGGTCGTCGTCCATCGTGCCGCCATGGTCCCGCATCCGTTTCCTACCGTCCGGTGCGCGTCGGTTTTCCTACGGTGGCGGTCCCGCGGCGGCCTCGACCCGCAGGCCGCCCACACCTTCGGGAGCACACGATGAGGATCGGGATTCTCGGCACCGGAAACCTGGCGACCGCGCTGGGGGCGGCCTGGGTACGGGCCGGGCACGACGTGGTGGTCGGCGGCCGTTCGCCGGAGAAGGCCGAGGCGGCGGCGGCCGCGATGGGCGCCGGTACGGTCACCGGTGACCCGGGCCGTGGCGGTACGGCCACCCGTGGCACCGCCCGCGCGGGGGCCACCCCTGCTGAGGCCGTCGCCGGGCAGGACGCCGTGCTGCTCGCCGTCACCTGGACCGGGGTGCCCGACATCCTGCGCGCGGCGGGCGCCGCCGGCGGCGCGCTGTCCGGGACCGTGCTGATCGACCCGGTCAACGCGGTGGACCACGGCGTCGGCGAGCACCTCGTGGCCGACGGCCGGGCCGCCGCCGAGCACATCGCGGAACTCGCCCCGGGCGCACACGTGGTCAAGGCGTTCCACCTCTTCCCCGCGGACCAGTGGTCGCCCGGCCGCGCACCGGTCACCGTACCGATCGCGGGGGACGACGAGGCGGCCCTGCACACCGCCGCCGGCCTCGTCCGCGACGCCGGCGCCGAGCCCGCGGCCGTCGGGCCGCTGCGCCGCGCGCGCCAACTGGAGGAAGCGGCGGGCCTGGTGATCGCCCTGGTCTTCGCCGGGCACGACCCGGGCGCGGCCGTCCCCCACGTGCCGGCCCGCGCCACCGCGCGGGCCTGAGCCGCCCCGGCCGCCGGGCGCGGACCCGCCGGGTCGGAACGGGGGTGCGCGCCACGCCGTACGATCCGGCGCGTTGCGCCGATCAGCGGGTCACGGTGCTCGGCGGCTACGCTCGGCGGCATGAACGATAGCCCTCACCACCCGCGTGCGCACCAGCACTTCGAGACCCTGGCGATCCACGCCGGCCAGCCGGCCGACGCGCAGACCGGTGCGGTGGTCACGCCGATCTACCAGGTCTCGACGTACAAGCAGGACGGCGTCGGTGGACTGCGCGGCGGTTACGAGTACAGCCGCTCGGCCAACCCGACCCGCACCGCGCTCGAACAGAACCTCGCCGCCCTCGAAGGCGGCAGCCGCGGCCTCGCCTTCGCGTCCGGCCTGGCCGCGGAGGACTGCCTGCTGCGTACGGTGCTGACGCCCGGCGACCACGTGGTCATCCCCAACGACGCCTACGGCGGCACCTTCCGGCTCTTCTCGAAGGTCGCCGAGCGGTGGGGCGTGCGGTGGTCGGTCGCCGACACCTCCGACGTGCAGGCGGTACGCGACGCCGTACGGCCGGAGACGAAGCTGATCTGGGTGGAGACGCCGTCCAACCCGCTGCTCGGCATCACCGACATCGCCGCGCTCGCCGGGGTGGCGCACCAGGCCGGGGTGCGGCTGGTGGTCGACAACACCTTCGCCAGCCCCTACCTCCAGCAGCCGCTGGCGCTGGGCGCGGACGTGGTGGTGCACTCCATGACCAAGTACATGGGCGGGCACTCCGACGTCGTCGGCGGTGCGCTGGTCACCTCCGACGCCGCGCTCGGCGAGGAGTTGGCGTACCACCAGAACGCGATGGGCGCGGTGGCCGGGCCGTTCGACGCGTGGCTGGTCATGCGCGGGATCAAGACGCTCGCGGTGCGGATGGACCGGCACAGCGAGAACGCCGGGCGGATCGCGGAGATGCTGGCGGGCCACGGCAAGGTCACCCGGGTCTACTACCCCGGGCTCGCCTCGCACCCCGGGCACGAGGTCGCGGCGAAGCAGATGCGGGGCTTCGGCGGGATGGTGTCCTTCCAGGTGGCCGGCGGTGAGGAGGCGGCGGTCGCCGTCTGCGACCGTGCGGAGCTCTTCACGCTCGGGGAGTCGCTCGGCGGGGTGGAGTCGCTCATCGAGCACCCGGGGCGTATGACGCATGCGTCTGTGGCCGGTTCCGCGCTCGAGGTTCCGGCGGACCTCGTCCGTATCTCGGTCGGCATCGAAGCGGTGGACGACCTCATCGACGATCTTCGCGGCGCGCTCGGCTGATCCACCCGGGTGCCCCGGTCCGACGGTCGAGGGGCCGCCTGCCGGTGGGGGTGCTCGCGCGGGGGGTGGTTGCTCGCCGTGTCCAAGGGCAGCCCCCAGGGGGTGGTCCCGGCGCCGGCAGGGCTGGGGCACCCGGGGGTTCAGGCGAGGAGGAGCACGGCCGTGGTGGCCGCGGCGAGGAGGACCGTGCAGAGCGCGTAGCGCACGACGCGGCGGCGCCGTAGGAGGTGACGGCCCCGCGCGGCGGCGCGCTCCGCGAGGTCGGAGGGCACCAGCGGGTGCGGGGTGTCGAGTTGCCGCCGCAACTCGTCCTCGCGCCGGTTCGGCGGCGCACTCACCGTCCGACCGCCGAGGCCGTACGGGACCGGGACCGTGCGGCCCGGGGGCCGACCCGGGCCGGCCGGCTGCGCAGCCTCGCCCCGCTGTGCGCGGCGATCTCCCCGACCCGTTCGACCCCCATCCCGAGCAGCGCCGCGGTCTGCTCCTCCCCGATCCCCTCGAAGTACCGCATGGTGATGATGAGCCGCTCGCGCGCGGAGAGCCCGTCGAGAGCGCCGCCGCGCAGGCGGCGCCAGGGCCGGTAGGCGTACCGCACGAACAGCTCGGTGCGCGCCCGGTCGTAGGGGTCGTCGCCGTCGAGCAGGTGCTGCCAGTCCGCGTAGAGCCGGGCGAGCGCGGCGGTGAGCAGCCGCTCGGCGGCGGCCCGGTCGCCGGTGAGGAGGAGGGCGGAGTGCAGCAGCCGTCCGCCCGCGCCCGCGACGAACGCCGCGAACTCGGCGTCCCGGCGGGTCCCCGCGACCGCCCGGCGCTGACGCCCTGGAGTGCGTCCTGGAGTGCGTCCTGGAGTCCCCACGCGGCCATGGGACGGCACGCGCGGGCCTGCGGTCAATACTCGTGCGTGACCCGGGTCACACCGGTTCGGCGGCGCCGGTGCGGGGGTGCGCTCAGCGGCCGACGATGTCCTCGCCGCGGTCCGGCTCGCCGCGCTGCCCGAACCCGGAGTGCCAGTCGGCCAGCGCGATGTTGAAGCGGCCCAGCAGCTCGGTGAACAGCTCCCGTTCCCGCGGCGACCAGTCCTCGGTCACCTTGGCCATCAACTCCCGCCGGGAGTCGCGTACTTCGCCCAGCCGGCCGCGGCCGCGCGGGGACAGCGCGAGGACGACCGCACGTCCGTCCTCGGGGTGGGAGGTGCGCTTGACCAGGCCGGTGTCGACCAGCGGCGCGACCTGGCGGGTGACCGTGGAGGAGTCGATGCCCATCGCCTCGGCGAGTGCCTTGACGCCCATCGGGCCCTCGTGGTCGAGCCGGTTGAGCAGGAGGTAGGCGGCGCGGTCCATGGAGTTGCGGGCCCTGCCGACACCGCCGAGCCGGGTCTGCTCGGCGCGGCGGGCGAAGAGGGCGACCTGGTGCTGGAGGCTCTCAAGGAGTTCGGTCGAGGTCTCCGGAGGGTTGGACATGACCTTGAAGCTCGCGTTCTGTCGGTCCGGTGGAGTACCGGTGAGGGTTCCGGTCGAAGGTGGGATGAGCGGGGGATGAGCGGGAGGTACGGCGCGGGTACGGCGGGAAGTTGGGAGAAGAGTACGCGGCCACGGTCACCGCGGGGAGCTTCTGTCGACTTCCCGGGCAAAGGGTTGGCCGGGATCGTGAGGTCGGACTGCGAGACTGGGCGCATGGACAACAATCGGCTCCGGTCGATCACCCTGGATGACGTGCGCGGAGCCCACAAGATGCTCTCCGGGGTCGCCCGGATCACCGCGATGGAGACCTCCCGCCACTTGTCGTCGCTGGTCGGGGCGCCGGTGCATCTCAAGTGCGAGAACCTCCAGCGCACCGGGTCGTTCAAGATCCGCGGCGCGTACGTGCGGATCGCCGGGCTGCGCCCGGAGGAGCGCGCGGCCGGCGTGGTGGCCGCGAGCGCCGGCAACCACGCGCAGGGCGTCGCGCTCGCCGCGTCGCTGCTCGGCGTGCGCTCGACGGTGTTCATGCCCATGGGCGCCCCGCTGCCCAAGGTGGCCGCGACCCGCGACTACGGCGCCGAGGTTCGGCTGCACGGCACGGTCGTCGACGAGACGCTGCGGGCGGCGATCGCGTACGCGGAGCGGACCGGCGCGGTGTTCATCCACCCCTTCGACCACCCGGACATCATCGCCGGGCAGGGCACGGTGGGCCTGGAGGTGCTGGAGCAGTGCCCCGAGGTGCGGACCGTGGTGGTCGGCGTCGGCGGCGGCGGGCTGGTGGCGGGGATGGCGGTGGCGATCAAGGCGCTGCGGCCGGATGTGCGGGTCGTCGGGGTGCAGGCGGCGGGCGCGGCGGCGTATCCGCCCTCGCTCGCGGCGGGGCGGCCGATAGCGCTGGGCTCGGTGGCGACCATGGCGGACGGCATCATGGTCGGCCGGCCGGGCGACGTGCCGTTCGCGCTGGTCAAGGAGCTGGTCGACGACGTGGTGACGGTCTCCGAGGACGACCTGTCGTCGGCGCTGCTGCTGTGTCTTGAACGGGCGAAGCTGGTGGTGGAGCCGGCCGGGGCCAGTTCGGTGGCGGCGCTGCTGGCGGCGCCGCGGTCCTTCGAGGGCCCGGTGGTGGCGGTGCTGTCGGGCGGGAACGTGGACCCGTTGCTGATGCAGCGCATCCTGCGGCACGGCATGTCGGCGGCCGGCCGCTACCTGTCGCTGCGGCTGCGGCTCACCGACCGACCGGGCGCGCTGGCCGGGCTGTTGAGCACATTGTCAGAGGCGGATGCCAATGTGCTCGACATCAGCCACATGCGCACCGACCCGCGGCTCGGCCTCACCGAGGCGGAGGTCGAGGTGCACCTGGAGACGAAGGGGCCCGAGCACCGCGCGGTGGTCGCGACGGTCCTGGAGGACGCCGGCTACCGGGTGATCGGCTGAGCGGGCGGCGCGGCCCGGGAAAACCGGGCCCCGGGAAAACCGGTTGACGCGATATATCGCGTCTGGCATGCTCGCGGACTATCGCGAAGACGCCCGTCGACCGATGAGTTCCGGTCGGCGCACCGGTCGAACGGGCACGAGGCAGCGGGCCCGGCCGCGGGCACGCGGCTGCCGCCCCGGTACGCGTCCCGCGTACGCGCACACACAGATCACCGACGGGAGCGAAAGACATGGCGGGCGCCATCTACGCCGAAGGTCTGGTCAAGACCTTCGGAGACGTCAGAGCACTGGGGGGAGTGGATCTCGACGTGCCGGAAGGCACCGTCCTCGGCCTGCTCGGGCCCAACGGCGCGGGGAAGACCACCGCCGTCCGGGTTCTGACCACACTGCTGCGCCCCGACAGCGGCAAGGCCGTCGTCGCGGGCATCGACGTGCTCAAGCACCCCAACGAGGTCCGCCGGCACATCGGGCTGTCCGGCCAGTTCGCGGCCGTCGACGAGTACCTCACCGGCCGCGAGAACCTGCAGATGGTCGCGCAGCTCTACCAGCTCGACGCGAAGCGGGCCAAGGCGCGCGCCGACGAACTGCTGGAGCGGTTCAACCTCGCCGACGCCGCCAACCGCGTCTCCAAGACCTACTCCGGCGGTATGCGCCGCCGGCTCGACCTGGCCGCCGCCCTCGTGGTCAGCCCGCCGGTGATGTTCATGGACGAACCCACCACCGGGCTCGACCCGCGCAACCGGCAGCAGTTGTGGGAGGTCATCCAGGAACTGGTGGCCGGCGGCACCACCTTGCTGCTCACCACGCAGTACCTGGAGGAGGCCGACCACCTCGCGCACGACATCTGCGTCATCGACCACGGCCTGGTGATCGCCCGCGGCACCTCCGACCAGCTCAAGGCGCAGACCGGCGGCGAGCGGATCGAGGTCGTCGCCCACGACCAGGGCCGGATCGAGGACACCGTGGCCGTGCTGGTCCGGCACGGCAAGGGCGGCCGGGACGCCGTCACCGTCGAGCAGCACACCCGCAAGGTCACCGTGCCGGTCGCCGGCGGCGCCAAGCTGCTGGCCGAGGTGATCCGCGACCTCGACGCCGAGAGCATCGAGATCGACGACATCGGGCTGCGCCGCCCCACCCTCGACGACGTGTTCCTCTCCCTCACCGGGCACACCGCCGAGGAGTCCGAGGCGCAGGCCGCGGAGGCCGCCGAACGCGCCGGCTCCGACTCCGACTCCGGTTCGGCTTCCGGCTCCGGTGACGACCAGCAGGCCGCTTCGGCGAAGGAGAGCACGAAATGAGCGCCGTCACCGGCACCCCCGAGACCCCGCACGCCACCCTCGCGCCGACCCCGCGCGGCGGCGTGCTGGGCTCCCTGCACGACTCCCTGGTCGTCGCCAAGCGCAACCTGCTGCGGATGATGCGCATCCCCGAGGTCGTGATCTTCGGCCTGTTCCAGCCGATCATGTTCGTGGTGCTGTTCAGCTACGTCTTCGGCGGCTCGGTCGCCGTCGGCGGGTCGTCCAACGCCTCCGACTACCGCAACTTCCTGATGGCGGGCATCTTCGCGCAGACCGTCACCTTCGCCACCGCGGGCGCCGGCGCGGGCATCGCCGACGACATGCACAAGGGCCTGATCGACCGGTTCCGCTCGCTGCCGATGTCGCGCGGCGCGGTGCTCACCGGCCGTACCCTCGCCGACCTGGTGCAGACGGCGCTGACCGTGGTCGTCCTCGCCTGCGTCGGACTGCTGGTCGGCTGGCGCATCCACAACGGCGTGCCGAAGATGTTCGGCGCGTTCGCGCTCCTGCTGCTGCTCGGCTACGCCTTCTCCTGGATCGGCGCGCTGATCGGCCTGTCGGTGCGCACCCCCGAGGCGGCCACCTCCGGCGGCCTGGTCTGGCTCTTCCCGGTCACCTTCGTGTCCAACGCGTTCGTCTCCCCGGAGAACATGACGCCGTGGCTGCGGCACATCGCCGAGTGGAACCCGTTCAGTGCCACCGTCCAGGCGAGCCGCACGCTCTTCGGCAACCCGGGCGTGGTCAAGTCCTCGGCCTGGCCGATGGAGCACCCGGTGTGGGCCTCGCTGGCCTGGTCGGTGGTCATCGTGGCGATCTTCCGCACCCTCGCGGTGCGCAAGTACCGCTCCGCGGCCTCCTAGCCGGTCCCGTACGAGGCCGTACACAGCCCGTACGCAGGCCGTACGCGCCGGTGCGCCCGCGCCCCGGACGTACGCCGTACACGTACGCAGCCCCGGCCGTCACCCGACGGCCGGGGCTGCGTCATGCGTGCCGCGAGGGCGGCGCCGCGCGGAGGGCTCAGCCCTGGTACGGCTTCACGTCGAGGACCTTCACCGCCGCCGTCTTGCCGTTCGGCAGCTCGTACGTGGCGTCCTCGCCCTTGCGCTTGCCGGCCACACCCCGGCCGAGCGGCGACTGCGGCGAGTACGTGTCGAGGTCGCTGCCGACCCCCTCGCGCGAGCCGAGCAGGAAGGTCAGCGTGTCGTCCGGGTCGCCGTCGAACGCGATGGTCACCACCATGCCGGGCGCCACCACGCCGTCGTCGGCCGGCGCCTCGCCGACCTTCGCGGTCTCCAGGATCTGGTTGAGCTGCCGGATGCGCAGCTCCAGCTTGCCCTGGTCCTCACGCGCCGCGTGGTAGCCGGCGTTCTCCTTGAGATCGCCTTCCTGACGGGCTTCCTCGATCTTGGCGACGATCTCGGCGCGGGCCGGACCAGACAGATGCTCCAGCTCGGCCTTGAGCTGGTCGTACGCCGCCTGGGTGAGCCAGGTGACGTTGTCGCTGGTCTGGGTCACAGGTGCTCCTCGTCGGTACTGTCATGCGGTGTGCGTATGCGTGTCCCTTTCCGGTGAACAAGTGCATTGCCAGCCGGTGCAGGGACGAAACCACGAGCCTAACAATTCCTGACCGGCGAGGCGGCCTCGTCCTGCCGGTCCGCGGCCACTCGGCGGCCGGCGGGCGGGTCCCGGGCGGGCACCGGGCGGGGCCCCGGGCGCGTCCCGCACGCGCCTCGAACGCGTTTCCGGGCCTCGTGGAGCCCTTCTGGCGCGTGCCGCTCGGCGCGCGGCCGACATGCGGCGGCGCCCCCGGCCGGGTGCGGGGAGATATGCCCCACATGCGGTTACATCGTGCGGAGCGACCGTACTGCGCGAAGGGTGGCAGCGTGCCGGACAGCCCGAGCCGGGACACGGCTTACACGACCCTGGGCGTGCCGCGGCAGCGCCTGCTGTTCGGCGGCGTGTACGGGACGGTGCTCGCCAGTTCCCTCGCGTCCGCCCTCGACCACGACACCGGCCAGCCCAACCCCGGCTACGACGCGCTGTGGATTCTGCTGGCCGCGGTCACGGCGGCCGCGGCCCACGGTTACGCGCACACCATCTCCCACTGGTCGGCCGGCGGCGGCAAGAAGGCCACCGTCGAGACGCTCCGGTCGATGCGGGACGAGTGGCCGCTGGTCGCCGCCGTGATGCCGACGCTGTTCGTGCTCCTGGGCGCCTCCGCCGGGTGGTGGAGCGAGAGCGGCGGCACCAGCGTCGTCCTGATCGTCAACACCGCGACGCTCTTCGGATGGGGGCTGTGGGCGGCCCGCGCGGCGGGCCAGGGCTGGGGGCCGTCCTGCCGGGTCGGCGGCGTGGACGTGCTGATCGGCCTGTTCATCGTGGGCGCGAACGTGCTCAGCCACTGACGGGAGCGGGGCCGGGCGGCCGGCCCGGGGCCTGCCCTTCGACCGTCCCCCGGGTACTCGTCAGCTGTTCTTCGCGGTCTGGCAGCCCACGAGTTCGCCGGTGGTGCCCAGCGCCGTGGTGCGGAGCGTCACGATCGTGTCGACGTCCTTGGCGTGCTGGGTGATCCGTACGTCCTTGCGCCCGACCTCGTTGTGGTCGGTGTCCTGGGAGCGGACCGTGCAGATCGCGACGGTGCCGGCGCCCTTGTGGACTTCGAGGTGGATCTGCAGGGAGTGGTCGGTCACCGCCTTGAAGGAGACGACCTGCGCGCTGATCTTGTTCCCGGTCAGCGAGTGCCAGGCGAAGTAGCCGATGCCGACCGCCAGGAGCGCGCCCAGCACGACCGCGGCCCTGCGCAGTGCGCGGTCCTTGCGGGCGTCCGCGTCCGGGCCGCCGCCGTAACGCCCTTCGGGCAGCGCGGGTGCCGGGCCAGGCTGCACGGCCGTCATGATCGTCCCTCCGTCGGGGAACCGCGGAATTATTCGCCCCCGTCTCCCGTCACTATAGGGAGGTTCCCCCGGGTGACTTCGGAGGGGGTTCGACACTGTTGTGAAGACCGGAGACCTAAGGAAGCCAGCCTTGACCGATCAGCTTCGACTGATGGCCGTGCACGCCCACCCCGACGACGAGTCGAGCAAGGGTGCGGCCACCATGGCCAAGTACGTGTCAGAGGGGGTCGACGTGCTGGTGGCGACGTGCACCGGCGGCGAGCGCGGCTCCGTGCTCAACCCCAAGCTCCAGGGCGACGCCTATATCGAGGAGCACATCCACGAGGTCCGGGCCAAGGAGATGGACGAGGCCCGGCAGATCCTCGGCGTGAAGCAGGCGTGGCTCGGCTACGTGGACTCGGGGCTGCCCGAGGGCGACCCGCTGCCGCCGCTGCCCGAGGGCTGCTTCGGCCTGGAGGACGTGGACACCGCGGCCGGCGCGCTGGTGAAGCTCATCCGCGAGTTCCGGCCGCAGGTGATCACCACCTACGACGAGAACGGCGGCTACCCGCACCCCGACCACATCATGACCCACAAGATCTCGGTGGTGGCGTTCGAGGCGGCGGGGGACCCCGAGCGCTACCCCGAGGCGGGCGAGCCCTGGACCCCCTCGAAGCTCTACTACAACCAGGGCTTCAACAAGGCCCGCACGCTCGCCCTGCACGAGGCGCTGCTCGCCCGCGGCCTGGAGTCCCCGTACGAGGACTGGATCAAGCGGTTCGAGGAGTCCGACCGGCCCGAGCGCAACCTGACCACCCACGTGCCGTGCGGCGACTTCTTCGAGATCCGCGACAAGGCGCTGCTCGCCCACGCCACCCAGATCGACCCCGACGGCGGCTGGTTCCGGGTCCCGATGGACGTCCAGCGCGAGGTCTGGCCCACCGAGGACTACGAACTCGCCCGCTCCCGGGTGGACGTCTCCCTGCCCGAGGACGACCTGTTCGCGGGCGTTCGCGGGGCCTGACCTCCGGGGCCTCGCGGGCCTGAGCAACAATGGAGGGCGTGACTGACTACCACGCCCTCCACCACCTCGTCCCGCTCGCCCAGGAGCTCGACAAGAACAAGGTGACCCCAGGGCTGCTCGGGTTCGTGGTCTTCGCCGTGATCGCGGTGGGCCTGTGGGCGCTGATGAAGAACATGAACAAGCAGATGAAGAAGATCGACTTCGAGGAGCAGCCGGCTCCCGACACGAAGCCGAAGATCCCGGCGGCGCGGGAGTAACCGCGCGGCGGCCCGCCGCTACGTCGGGACCGCCATCACCATCCGGGCAGACCTCGTCGGGGTCATGCCCAGTCTCCACGCGTCCCAGGGCGACCCGGGGACGATGGAACCGCGGGCGAGCAGCAGCAGGTGCGCCTCGGCGTACTCCGTGAGATCGGGGTCGCGCTCGGGGAAGGACTCGGCCAGCAGCGCCTGGAGCTCCTCACGGGCCCGGGTGGTGCCGTCGGGCCCGGCCGGGTCCGGCGGCAGCAGCGGCAGCACCGTGGCCCGCAGGAAGACCGCCCAGTCGTGGCCGCGCCGGTCCCCGAGCGAGGCGAAGAGCTCCGCCGCCTCGTCCAGCAGCGTCAGCGCCTCCAGCAGCCGCCCGTTCCCCGCGTCGATCACCGCCAGCTCCACGCACGACCACGCCTCGCCGTGCTCCACCCCGATCCGCCGGAAGTCCTGCCGGGCGTCCTGGAGCAGCTGCCGGGCGAACCCGCTGTTGCGCAGGTTCCCGGTGCGGGCCGCCCGCTGGTCCCGGGTCACCCGCGCGGAGTGGTGCCGGGCGCACGCCAGCCCGTAGACGTCCCGCATCCGGGAGAACATGCTGCGCGACCGCTCCAGGGTGCGCAGCGCCGCGTCGGTGTCGCCGCTCTCCTCCAGCGCGTGCCCGAGGTAGTACAGCGTCCACGCCTCGCCGCGGGCGTCCTCACTGGTCCGGTGCCGCTGCACCGCCTCGTCCAGGTCGCGGGCGGCCTCCCGCGCCTCGCCCCTCATCAGCCGCGCACGGGCCTGCTGGGTGAGCGTCCACGCGGTGCCGCGCGGGTCACGGGCCAGGGCGTACGACCGCCCGGCCGCGCGCAGTTCCTCCTCGCCCTCCGCCAGCCGGCCCAACCGCAGGTAGACCTGGCCGAGTTGGAGGTGCGCCCAGGCCTCGCCCTGCACGCTCTCGTTCTCCCGGTGCAGCGCCAGCGACTCCTGGAGCAGCCCGAGCGCCTGCCCGACCTGGCCCATGTCCCGCAGTACCGCGGCGAGCGCGTGCAGCGTCCAGGCCCGGTCCTCCTCCAGCCCGGGCGCCGCCTGGATGTCGACGGCCTCGCGCAGCCGCAGTTCGGCCTCCCGCAGGTTGCCCTGGTGGTGCAGGGTGATGCCGAGGCTGTCCAGCGCGCGGGCGGCGCCGGCCGGGTGCTCGGCCTCGAAGTACAGGTCCACCACCGCGCTGAGGGTGGACTTCGAACGGTCCAGCTCGCCGAGCTGCCGGGCCGCGATGCCGGTCCGCCACTGCACCGACCGCACCAGCACCGAACGGTCGTCCTCGGTGCCCGAGCGCAGCCCCGCGGCCTGCTGCGCCTGGGCCATCTCGCTGATCTCGCCCAGCCGGTACAGGTCGCCGCGCAGCAGGCAGTAGTCGCACAGCGCGCCCAGCAGCGCCTGCACGGCGGACTGGTCCACCCCCGCGGTGTCGCGCAGCGCGGCGGTGATGAACGAGGACTCCTCGTCAAGCCAGCGCAGCGCGAGTTCGAGGGAGGCGAAGCCGTGCGGCCCGAACCGGCCGGCCCGGGTCGAGGTCTTCCCCTCGACCAGCCGGATCACGGTGTCGGCCAGGTCGGCGTAGGAGCGGATCAGCCGTTCGTGGGCGGCGGCCCGCTCGACCGGGTCCTCCTCGTCGAGCAGCCGCTCCGCGGCGAAGGCCCGGACCAGGTCGTGCGGCCGGTAGCGGCTGCCGCGGACGTTCTCCAGCAGCCCGGCGGCGGCCAGTTCGGCCAGCCGACGGCCGGCCTCCTGCTCGTCGGTGGCCAGCAGCGCCGCGGCCGCGGCCGCCCCGAAACTCGCCCGGCCGGCGAGCGCGAGGCGGCGCAGCAGGCGGCGGCCCGGCTCGGGCTGGTCGTGGTAGCGCAGCGCGAGCACCCGGTCGACCGGGTCGCGCGGCCCGAACACCTCGATGTCGTCGGCCAGTCCGGCCGCGCCGCCGTGCTCGGCGAGCCCGGAGGCCGCGATCCGCAGCGCGATCGGCAGGCCCGCGGTCAACTCGCGCAGCCGCTCGGCCTGTTCGGGCGGCGCGGTGTCGGTACCGGCCGCGTCGGCGATCTCGCCGAGCAGTTCGAAGGTGTCGTCGAGGTTCAACGGGCCGACCGGCAGGTGGTGCACGACCGCGCCCGGCAGATCCGGGTCGAACGGCTCGGCGGAGGTGACCAGCACCAGGCTCTCGGAGCGCTCCGGCACCAGCTGCCGGATCTGCTCGGCGTCGGCCGCGTCGTCCAGCACGATCACCACCGGCACGCCGGTCAGGTGCTGCTGGTACTGCTCGGCGAGGCGGCGCATGTGCTGGCCCTGGTCCTGCCGCTCCGGCCGCTCCCGGAAGAGGAGCTGGTCGCGGGGCGCGCCGAGCCGGTTGAGCAGGTGCAGCAGCGCGTCCCTGACCGGCAGCGGCGCGGCGCCCGCGCCGCGCAGGTCCACCACGCACGCGCCCTTGAACTGGTCCTTCAACTCCCTTGCCGCGCGCACCGCGAGGGCGCTGCGGCCACCGCCGGCCGGGCCGTGCAGGACCACGACCGTGGGGCGTACGGCAGTTGACGCGCGGGCCTGGTGCACCCACTGCGCGATCTGGGCGAGGTGGCCGCGCCGCCCGGCGAACGGCCCCTCGGTCTCCGGAAGTTGGCCGAACGACTGCTCCAGGACCGCCCGGGCCCGGGCGGCGGCGCTGCGGTCCCCGCCGCGCCGCGCCTTGGTGGCCGCGGCCCGCTCCGGTACGGGCGGCGGCACCGGTGCGGGCAGGGCCGGGGAAGCGGGTGCGGGCGCGGGCCCGCGGGTGGGCGGCGGCGCGGTCGCGCGCGGCGGCTCGGGCGCGGCGGTGCGCTGCCTGGCGATCGATGGGGCGCCCGCGCCGGATACGGAGCCCTGTGTGGAGCCCTGCGCGGAGCTCTGTGCGGAGCCGGATGCGGAGCCCGGTGCGGCCGGCCGGGCGTCCAGCACGAACGGCCTTATCCCGCGCTGCTCCACCGCCGCCAGCCACGCCGACCTGGCCTGCGCGGCGCCGGCGGGCAGCGCCTGGTGCGCCCGGAGGGTGCGCAGCGCCGCCACGCAGAAGGTCGCGGCGCCGGTGGCGAGGCCGGTGATCACGGCGGCGCCGGCCGACAGCCCGTGCCCGAGGTCGAGGCCGAAGGCGACCACCGCGGCCACGATCGCGGCGAGTCCTGGCACCGAACCGGGCGCCATCGCCGAGACGTTGGAGGCGGCCCGGCCCTCGCGCAGCGCCTTGCGGTAGGCGGTGTACTCCTCGGGAGCGGCACCCGCAAGGTCGTCCAACTGCTGCCGGCCGCGCGCCAGCAGCGCCCGCGTGTCGCCCGCGGGGCTCCCGGCGCCGGCGCCCCGCTCGGCCACCGTTCGGCGCAGCAGCCGCTCCACCTCGGCCCGGTCCGCCGCCCGCAACGCGATCCGCGACTCCGCCACATGCCCTCCCGTTACCTACCGGCCCCGTGGTGAACACACTCCACGGGTAGTAGGAGGTTCCCGTACCGGGCCCGCCTCAACCCCCCGTTTCCGGCGCGCCGTTGACAAGCACCCGGAGCCCACCGCGCGCGCCGGGCGGACGCAGGCGCCACCGGGCGTGGTGCCGGACCGGTGGCAGGCGCTGCGGCGGAGCCGGTACGGGCGCGCACGGTGCGGGCCGCGGGCGTCAACTGCCGTGCGGCTGAACCCCGTTGTCGGCGGCAGCGGTGGCGCGCTTGCCTGCTTCCCTGCCCGGTTCCGGCGCCGGCTCCACCTCGGTCTTCGCGCCCGCCTCGGTCTTCGCGCCCGCCTCCGCGTCTGCGCCCGCCTGCGCCGACCGCCGCAGCAGCAGGGCCCGTTCGGCGTTGTTCCGGGTCAACTCCGCGGCCCGGGCGAACTCCTCGCGCGCCTCGGCCGCCCGCCCCAGCCGCAGCAGCAGGTCCGCCCGTACGGCCGGCAGCAGGTGGTAGCCCTCCAGCGCGCCCGAGCCGGCGAGCGCGTCGGCCAGTTCCAGGCCCGCGGCCGGGCCGCGCGCCATGCCGACCGCCACCGCGCGGTTCAACTCGACCACGGGGGAGCCGGTACGGGCGGCCAGCATCCGGTACAGCCCGGCGATCCGGTCCCAGTCGGTGTCCGCCGGGTCGAGCGCGCTCGCGTGGCAGGCGGCGATCGCGCCCTGGAGCGCGTACGGCCCCGGCGCCACGCCCCGCTCCCGCGCCGCGGCGTTCGCCCGGGCCAGCGCGGCGAACCCGCGGCGGACCAGCAGCATGTCCCAGCGCCGCCGGTCCTGGTCGGCCAGCAGGACCGGCTCGGCGCCGCCGCGCGCGGCCGACCGCGACGCCTGGATCTCCAGCAGCGCGGCGAGCCCGTGCACCTCCGGCTCGGCCGGCATCAGCCCCGCCAGCACCCGGGCCAGCCGCAGCGCGTCCTCGCACAGCGCGGGACGCGTCCAGTCGTCGCCGGCGGTCGCCGAGTAGCCCTCGTTGAAGACCAGATAGACCACTTCGAGGACCGACGCGAGGCGCTGCGCCCGCTCCGGCCCGTAGGGCACCTCGAACGGCACCCGCTCCTTCGCGAGGGTGCGCTTGGCCCGGACGATCCGCTGCGCCACCGTCGGCTCCGCGACCAGGTACGCGCGGGCGATCTCGTCCGTGGTCAGGCCGCCCACCAGCCGCAGGGTCAGCGCGACCCGCGCCTCCTGGGACAGCACCGGGTGGCACGCGGTGAACACCAGCCGCAGCAGGTCGTCCTCGATCGCGTCCGGGTCCTCCGCCCGTGCGAACGCCTCCTCGACGTCCGCCGGCCCGGGCCCGGTCTCCTGTTCGCGGGCGAGCAGCCGCAGCTTGCGGGCGAACGTCTCGTCCCGGCGGATCTGGTCGATCGCCCGCCGCTTGGCGGTGGTCATCAGCCACGCGCCCGGGTTGCGCGGCACCCCCTCGCGCGGCCACTGCTCCAGCGCGGCGACCAGCGCGTCCTGGGCGAGTTCCTCCGCCGTGTCCAGGTCCCGCACCAGCCGGGCCAGCCCGGCCACCAGCCGCGGCGACTCGATCCGCCACACCGCGGCCACGGCCCGATGCGCGTCCCGTCCCGGGTCCGTACGGGACCGGGCCTGCCCGTCCACCGCCGCTTGCCCCTGTCCCTCTTCCTCCGTCATACCGTCATACCGCCACACCCGCCGCCTGCCGTGCCCGCCGTCGTCGCCGTGCTCGCCGTAGTCGCCGTGCTCGCCGTACGACCCATGACAGCAGCCGGGGGCGCCCGCGCACGGCAGGCGCCCCCCGACGCGCGGATCGCGTTACTGCGGCTCCACGATCTGCCGGATCTCCGACGACAGCTCCCACTCGTCGTCGTGCACCGACAGGAAGCGGGACGCCCACTCCAGGGCCTCCTCCTGCGACTTCACCTGCACGATGCAGTAGCCGCCGACGATCTCCTTGGCCTCGGTGAACGGCCCGTCCAGCACGGTCTGCTTCCCGCCGGACAGGTGCAGCACGGTGCCCTCCTCGGCCGGCCGCAGCCCCCCGGTGTCCAGCAGCACCCCGGCCTTGGCCATCTCGTCGATGAGCTTGCCCATCTCCGTCATCATCTCCGCGCTCGGCCCCGCCGCGGGCGCCTTCGAGGGGTCCACCTTGACCAGCATCATGTAGCGCATCTCGTGCTCCTTCGGTCCGTCCGGAGATCCTCCGGCCGCGGGACTTCTTCCCGCTCCCACCAGTGCGTCGAGCGGACCACCCCGGAATCGACACGCCCGCGGAACTTTTTTCCGGGCGGTCGTCGAAGACCGGGCACGCGCCCGGAAACAGCACATACCGGTGGACCAGCGCCACGGTCGCCGGCGCCCGCCCGACCCGCCAGTGGAACGGAATGCCCGCGCACTGCTCGGCCGACCACGAGTCGTACTGCTGGGCCGTGATCCGCTCGTGCATCCACGCGGGCACGACCCTCCCGGCACTCATCGTGCGCTTCCCGGTCCTCCTGGTCTCCGGCGCCGTCCGACGGCAGCGTGCGCAGCGTACTGGCCAGGGACGCGCGACGCGGTGACGGTGGGTCGTGGAGCGGCCGTCACGACACCTCCACGTCGGCGCGCGCGGAGGGTCGTGGCGGCGTGAGAAAGTGGCCGGGTGAACCGACTTGGTGACGCGACGTCGCCGTACCTGCTTCAGCACGCGGACAACCCGGTGGACTGGTGGCCCTGGGGCGAGGAGGCGTTCGAGGAGGCCCGCAAGCGGGGGGTGCCGGTGCTGCTGAGCGTGGGGTACAGCAGTTGCCACTGGTGCCATGTGATGGCGCACGAGTCGTTCGAGGACGAGGCGGTCGCCGCCTACCTGAACGAGCACTTCGTCGCGGTCAAGGTGGACCGGGAGGAGCGCCCCGACGTCGACGCGGTCTACATGGAGGCCGTGCAGGCCGCCACCGGCCAGGGCGGCTGGCCGATGACCGTCTTCCTCACCCCCGACGGCGAGCCGTTCTACTTCGGCACCTACTTCCCGCCCACCCCGCGCGGCGGCATGCCCGGGTTCCGGGAGGTGCTGGAGGGCGTGGTCGCCGCGTGGCGGGAGCGCCGCGAGGAGGTCGGCGAGGTGGCCGGCCGGATCGTACGCGAACTGTCCGAGCGGGCCGGGGCGTACGGCAACGCGACCGGCGGCGTGGGCGAGAGCGAACTCGCCGCGGCGCTGCTCGGCCTGACCCGGGCGTACGACGAGACGCACGGCGGCTTCGGCGGCGCCCCGAAGTTCCCGCCGTCGATGGCGCTGGAGTTCCTGCTGCGCCACCACTCCCGTACCGGCGCCGAGGGCGCCCTGCGGATGGTCCGCGACACCTGCGAGGCGATGGCCCGCGGCGGGATCTACGACCAACTCGCGGGCGGCTTCGCCCGGTACAGCGTGGACGATGCGTGGGTCGTGCCGCACTTCGAGAAGATGCTCTACGACAACGCGCTGCTCACCCGCGTGTACGCACACCTGTGGCGGACCACCGGCTCCGACCTCGCCCGCCGGGTCGCCCTGGAGACCGCGGACTTCATGGTCACCGAACTCGGCACGGCCGAGGGCGGGTTCGCCTCCGCGCTGGACGCGGACAGCGACGACGGCAGCGGCCACGGCGTCGAAGGGGCCTACTACGTCTGGACGCCCGCCCAGCTCGCCGACGAACTCGGCCCGGCCGACGGTGAGTTCGCGGCCGGCTACTTCGGGGTGACCCCGGGGGGCACCTTCGAGGAGGGCGCCTCGGTCCTCCAACTCCCGCAGGGCAACGGCGTGGTGGACGCCGACCGGGTGGCCTCCGTACGCGACCGGCTGCTCACCGCCCGGGCGCGGCGGCCCCGGCCCGGCCGGGACGACAAGGTGGTGGCCGCCTGG
Organism: Streptomyces sp. NPDC088194; assembly: GCF_040702025.1. NCBI lineage: Bacteria > Bacillati > Actinomycetota > Actinomycetes > Kitasatosporales > Streptomycetaceae > Streptomyces > Streptomyces sp. NPDC088194. The sequence continues at coordinate 28,865 of NZ_JBFBIV010000016.1, forward strand.
AACGGGCTGGCCATCGCCGCGCTCGCCGAGACCGGCGCCTACTTCGACCGGCCCGACCTGGTGCAGGCCGCGGTCGACGCCGCCGACCTGCTGGTACGCGTCCACCTCGACCCCGACGGACGGCTGCTGCGCACATCCCGCGACGGCGCGCCCGGCACCAACGCGGGCGTGCTGGAGGACTACGGCGACGTCGCCGAGGGCTTCCTCGCGCTCGCCTCCGTGACCGGGGAGGGCGCCTGGCTGGACTTCGCGGGGCTGCTGCTGGACGGGGTGCTCGCGCATTTCACCGCGCCCGACGGCACGCTCTACGACACCGCCGACGACGCCGAGGCGCTGATCCGCCGCCCGCAGGACCCGACGGACAACGCGGTGCCCTCCGGGTGGAACGCGGCGGCGGGCGCCTTGCTGTCGTATGCCGCGCACACCGGTTCCGAGCGGCACCGCACCGCGGCGGAGCGGGCGCTCGGCGTGGTCGGGGCGCTGGCCGCCCGCGCGCCCCGCTTCGTCGGGTGGGGGCTCGCGGTGGCCGAGGCGATGCTCGACGGGCCGCGGGAGGTCGCGGTCGTCGGGGCGGTCGGGGACCCGCTCACCGACGAGTTGCACCGCACCGCGCTGCTGGGCGCCGCGCCCGGCGCCGTGGTGGCGATCGGGGAGGAGGGGTCGGAGGAGTTCCCGCTGCTGCGGGGGCGCCCGACCAGAGGAGGGCGCGCGGCGGCGTATGTCTGCCGCCGCTTCGTCTGCGACGCCCCCACCTCCGACCCCCGCGCCCTGCGCTCCCAACTCCGAGTGGACGCCTGACCCCCGGGTGCCCCCGTCTCCGTAGGCACGGTCCCGGGGGCGCGGGGTGGTTCAGGTCAGGTCGGCGGGATGTCGAGACCTCGGCGGAGCAACCCGAGGGTGCGGTCGAGCAGTTCGATCATGTCCTCGGACCGGTGGTGCTCGATCCAGTACATCGTGGTCTCGTGGATCGCCCCGAAGACCGCCGTCGTGAAGACCCGGACCTCCAGGTCGTCCGCGGGCCGCCCGGTCCGCTCCGCGATGATCCCGCCGAGCAGCCGCCCGGTCGTGGACATCGACTCGTGCGCGCGGGCGCGGATCGCCGGGACGTCCCGGACCAGTTCCTCGCGCCGGACCATCTCGTCCCGCGCCTGCGGGTCGTCGAGCATGCGGCTCAGCACCTCGTGCATCACGTGCCGCACGGAGGCGAGCGCCGGCTCGTCCATCGGGCGGGTGCGCAGCACCCTCGCCATGTCGTCGTCGTACTCGTCCGTGAGGACGATGTCCTCCTTGGTGGGGAAGTAGCGGAAGACGGTACTGGGTGACACGTCCGCCTCCGCGGCGATCTGGTCGACCGGCGTCGCGTCGTACCCCTGCTCGGCGAAGAGCCGGTACGCGGCCGTGCGGATGGCCTGCCGGGTTTTGACCTTCTTGCGTTCCCGCAGGCCGGGCGCGGGCACGTCGGTGGGGGTCGTACGAGGGCACATGCCGCTCATTGTCGGGCATCGGTGGCCTTGGGAGCCATGGGCGCGGGCGCGCCCTGCGGTACGTCCTGCCGTGCGTCCGGCGCGGTGGCCTGGCCGGATGCCTGGCCGGATGCCTGGCCGGACGCCTGGCCGGACGCGTTGCCCGCGGCCTTCCCGGATGCCTGGCCGGGGGCCGCCGGCGTGCGCGTGTCGGGCAGGAAGACCGCGACGAGCGCGGCCGCGGCCAGCGCGGCGGCGCCGCAGACCACGATCGCCAGGTCCATGCCGTGGACGTAGGCCCGGTCCGCGGCGGCGGCGAGCGCGCGGTCGCCGAGCTTGGCGGCGACCTGGTGCGCGCCGACCACGGAGTCCCGTGCGGTGCGGGCCGCCGCGCCGGTCAGCCCGGTGGAGCCGAGCCGGTCGCGGTAGCCGGAGGCCAGCACGCTGCCGAGGATCGCGACGCCGACCGCGGAGCCGGTCTGCCGCAGCGTCTGGAGCAGCCCCGAGCCGCTGCCGGCCCGGTCGCGGGGGAGCGCGCCGAGCGCGCCGTCCATCGAGGGCACGATGGCCAGGCCGAAGCCGAGCCCGGCGATCGGCTGCCAGGTCGCGCAGGCGCCGTAGCCGTCACCGCTGCCGGTGGTGGCCCCGAGGAAGGCGGCCGCGGCGAGCAGCAGCAGCCCGGTGGCGATCACCGGCCGGGGGCCGAACCGCCGTACCAGGCCGGCGCTGAGCCGGGCGGCGACCATCAGCCCGCCCATCATCGGCAGCAGCCGCAGGCCGGTGCCGAAGGCGTCGTAGCCCAGCACGGTCTGGAGGTAGGACGGCAGCACGAAGAGCAGGCCGGTGAGGATGAAGCTGACCAGGGTCGCGGCCACCGCGTTCCACAGGAAGCCGCGCTGCCGCAGCAGCGACAGGTCGAGCATCGGCCGCGACACCCCGCGCTCGCGCAGCACCAGCGCGGCGATCAGCAGCACCGACCCGAGCAGCGAGCCCAGCACCAGCGGGTCGGCCCAGCCGCGGTCGGGGGCCTCGATGATGCCGTAGACCAGGGCGCCCAGGCCCGCGGCCGCGCACACGGTGCCGACCGGGTCCACCCGTGGCGCGGCCGGGTCGCGGGTCTCGGGGAGCAGCAGCACGCACGCCACGATGCTGATCGCGACCAGCGGGATGTTGATCAGGAAGACCGAGCCCCACCAGAAGTGCTCCAGCAGCGCGCCGCCGATGATCGGGCCGAGCGGCATGCCGAGCGCCATCGAGGTGCTGGTGATGGCCACCGCCTTGGGCCGGTCGGCCGGGCCGAACAGCGACGGGATCACCGACAGCGCCAGCGGCATCACGAACGCCCCGCCCAGGCCCATCACGGTACGGGCCACGATCACCGGCCCCGGGCTGTGCGCGAGGGTGCCGATCATCGAGCCGGCGAGGAACACGACCAGGCCGGCCACCAGCATCCGGCGCCGCCCGAACCGGTCGCCGAGCAGGCCCGCGGGCAGCATCGCGGCGGCGAAGACCACGGTGTACGAGTCCACGATCCACTGCAGGTCGCCGGTCCCGGCGTGGATCTGCCCGGCCATGCTCGGCAGCGCCACGTTGAGGATCGTCATGTCGAAGCTGAGCACGAGGGTGCTGGCGACCAGCGCGCCGAGCGCGAGCCATCTCCTGGGGTCGGCGCCCGGCTCGTGGGTGTGGGGCGCTGCTGCGGAGGGTGTTGCGGACGGTGCCGACACGAGATCTCCCGCGAGTAGATGTCAAATGAGAGTGACTACTAAAAAATAGTAGCTGTCACTCCGGACATGCGAAAGCCCCGCACTCCCGTGGGCGGGGAGTGCGGGGCGGGGGGGTGTGGCGGGACCGGGTCCGGCTGGATCAGTTGTGGCTGTAGGCGACCAGCGAGATGCCGACGTAGTGGACGATGAACGCCGCCAGCGTGAAGGAGTGGAAGACCTCGTGGAAGCCGAACCAGCGGGGTGAGGGGTTGGGCCGCTTGAAGCCGTAGACCGCCGCGCCGGTGCTGTAGAGGATGCCGCCGACGACCACGCAGACCATCACGGCGACGCCGCCGGTGCGCATGAAGTCCGGCAGGAAGAAGACCGCGACCCAGCCGAGCGCGATGTAGCAGGGCGTGTAGAGCCAGCGGGGGGCGCCGACCCAGAAGACCCGGAAGGCGATACCGGCCAGCGCGCCGGCCCAGACCAGCCACAGCAGCAGCTCGGAGGTGGCTCCGGGCAGCAGCAGGATCGTCAGCGGCGTGTAGGTGCCCGCGATGATCAGGAAGATGTTCGCATGGTCAAGTCGTCGCAAAATTCCGGCACCGCGCGGGCCCCAGTTGCCGCGGTGGTAGAGCGCGCTGACGCCGAAGAGGGCGCAGGCGGTGACGGTGAAGACGGCGCAGGCGATCCGCCCGCGGGTGCTCTGCGCGAAGGCCGTCAGTACCACGCCGGAAATGAGTACCGCGGGGAACATTCCCGCGTGCAGCCACCCCCTGAGCTTGGGTTTCGTGAGCTTGGGCAGGTCGACCGAAGCAGCGGGGGAGGCTGCGTCGTCGGTCTCGTCCACGGCGGTCATACCGCGGATGATACCTACGCGACCGTAAGTTACCCGTAAGTAGTATGACCGCCCTCCGAGTGGTAATGCTCACGCTGGGTGGTCTGGACAGAATCATTTCGCCGGGACCACACTCATATGAGTGCGGTCGGCACCGGATGAGCACTCCACGAACGCGTCCGGGCCGCAGCCCCCAAGGGGCCGAGACAACACCCTCACACCACGCCGGTCTGTGCGGACCCGGCGGGACGGAGCGATCGTGGCGCGCGGCAATGCGGCTCCCACCAACCATCAGGAACTGATCAACTGGGTCGGCGAGATCGCCGAACTCACCCAGCCCGACGAGGTCGTGTGGTGCGACGGCTCGGAGGAGGAGTACCACCGGCTCGCCGGGGAACTCGTCGCCAAGGGCACCTTCACCAGGCTCGACCCGACCCTGCGCCCCAACTCGTACTACGCGGCATCCGACCCCACCGACGTGGCGCGGGTCGAGGACCGGACCTTCATCTGCTCGCGGCGCGAGGCCGACGCGGGCCCGACCAACCACTGGAAGGCGCCCGCCGAGATGCGGGAGATCTTCACCGGCCGGAAGGGTGACCACGGGCGCGGCGACACGAGCGGCGGTGCCGGCACGAGCGGCGGTGCCGGCACGAGCGGCGAGAGCTCTGAGGGCGGTGAGGGCGGCCTGTTCCGCGGCGCCATGCGCGGCCGGACCATGTACGTGGTGCCGTTCTGCATGGGCCCGCTCGGCTCGGAGCTGTCCGCGATGGGCGTGGAGATCACCGACTCCGCCTACGTCGCGGTGTCCATGCGCACCATGACCCGGATGGGCCGCGCGGTGCTCGACGAACTCGGCACCGACGGCGCCTTCGTCAAGGCCGTGCACTCCGTCGGCGCCCCGCTGACCGACAAAGCGGCCGACGTGCCGTGGCCGTGCAACGCGACCAAGTACATCTCGCACTTCCCCGAGGACCGCGAGATCTGGTCCTACGGCTCCGGCTACGGCGGCAACGCGCTGCTCGGCAAGAAGTGCTACGCGCTGCGGATCGCCTCGGTGATGGCCCGCGACGAGGGCTGGCTCGCCGAGCACATGCTGATCCTGAAGCTGACACCCCCGCACGGCGAGGCCCGGTACGTGGCCGCGGCCTTCCCCTCGGCCTGCGGCAAGACCAACCTCGCCATGCTGGAGCCCACCGTCTCCGGCTGGAGCGTGGAGACCATCGGCGACGACATCGCCTGGATGCGGTTCGGCGCGGACGGCCGGCTCTACGCGATCAACCCCGAGGCCGGCTTCTTCGGCGTCGCCCCCGGCACCGGCGAGCACACCAACGCCAACGCGATGAAGACCATGTACGGCAACTCGGTCTTCACCAACGTCGCCCTCACCGACGACGGCGACGTGTGGTGGGAGGGCATGACCGAGCAGCCGCCGGCCCACCTCACCGACTGGAAGGGCAACGACTGGACGCCGGACAGCGCCACCCCGGCCGCCCACCCCAACGCCCGGTTCACCGTGCCGGCCGCCCAGTGCCCGATCATCGCGCCCGAGTGGGAGGACCCCAAGGGCGTGCCGATCTCGGCGATCCTCTTCGGCGGGCGCCGCGCCTCCGCGGTGCCGCTGGTCACCGAGTCCTTCGACTGGCAGCACGGCGTCTTCCTCGGCGCGAACGTCGCCAGCGAGAAGACCGCCGCCGCCGAGGGCAAGGTCGGCGAGCTGCGCCGCGACCCGTTCGCGATGCTGCCGTTCTGCGGCTACAACATGGGCGACTACTTCGGCCACTGGGTCAAGCTCGGCAAGGAGCACGACCCCGCGAAGCTGCCGAGGATCTACTACGTCAACTGGTTCCGCAAGGACGCCGACGGGCGCTTCGTGTGGCCCGGGTTCGGCGAGAACAGCCGCGTGCTGAAGTGGATCGTGCAGCGGCTGGACGGCCAGGCGGAGGGGGTGCGCACCCCCATCGGCGTGCTGCCGGCCGAGGGCGCCCTCGACACGGACGGGCTGGGCCTGTCCGCGGCTGACCTCGAACTGCTGCTGAGCGTCGACCGCGACATCTGGCGGCAGGAGGCGGCGCTCATCCCGGCCCACCTGGAGACCTTCGGGGAGCACACCCCGCCGGAGCTGTGGACGGAGTACCGCTCGCTGGTCGAGCGGCTGGGGTAAGCGGTGAGGGGCGCGGGGGATGGACCCCGCGCCCCTGCGAAACGGCTCGTACGGCTGGAGCGCTTACGGCTGGAACTCCTACGGCTGGCTGTAGCCGTCGAGGAAGCGGCCGATCCGGCCGACCGCCTCGCGCAGGTCCTCCGCGCGCGGCAGCGTGACGATGCGGAAGTGGTCCGGCTCGATCCAGTTGAACCCGGTGCCGTGCACGATCATGATCTTCTCCGCGCGCAGCAGGTCAAGCACCATCTGCCGGTCGTCCTTGATCTTGTACACCTGCGGGTCGAGCCGCGGGAAGGCGTACAGCGCCCCCTTCGGCTTGACGCAGGTGATGCCGGGGATCTCCATCAGCGCTTCGTACGTGGCGTCGCGCTGCGCCCGCAGCCGGCCGCCGGGCAGGACCAGGGAGTTGATCGACTGGTGGCCGCCGAGCGCGGTCGCGATGGCGTGCTGCGCCGGCATGTTCGCGCACAGCCGCATGTTCGCGAGGATGGTCAGGCCCTCGATGTAGCTGCCGGCGTGCTTCTTCGGGCCGCACACCGCCATCCACCCGCTGCGGAAACCGGCCACGCGGTACGCCTTCGACAGCCCGTTGAAGGTGAGCGTGAGCAGGTCGGGGGCGATCGCGGCGGTGGGGGTGTGGGTGGCGTCGTCGTAGAGGATCTTGTCGTAGATCTCGTCGGAACAGACCACCAGGCGGTGCCGGCGGGCGATGTCGGTGATGCCGCGCAGCAGCTCGTCGTCGTAGACGGCGCCGGTGGGGTTGTTCGGGTTGATCACCACGATCGCCTTGGTGCGGTCGGTGACCTTGCGCTCGATGTCGGCGAGGTCCGGCATCCAGTCGGACTGCTCGTCGCAGCGGTAGTGCACCGCGGTGCCGCCGGCCAGCGAGACCGAGGCGGTCCACAGCGGGTAGTCGGGGGCGGGGACCAGCACCTCGTCACCGTCGTCGAGCATCGCCTGCATCGACATCTGGATCAGTTCGGACACGCCGTTGCCGAGGTAGATGTCCTCGACCTCCAGCGGGATGCCCTTGGTCTGGTAGTGCTGCATCACCGCGCGCCGCGCCGACAGCAGCCCCTTCGCGTCCCCGTAGCCATGCGCGTCACCCAAGGTGCGCAGCATGTCCTCCAGGATCTCCGGCGGGCAGTCGAACCCGAAAGGCGCCGGGTTGCCGGTGTTCAGCTTCAGGATGCGGTGCCCGGCCGCCTCCAGCCGCATCGCCTCCTCAAGAACCGGACCCCGGATCTCATAACAGACGTTCGCGAGCTTCGTGGACTGAATCACCTGCATGTCGGTCACCTTACGGCGGCGTCACGGGAGCCGCGCGGTGTTTTCCACCACGTGGACACCGGACGGATTTCGCCGGGCCCGCCCCTGGGGCGTCCAGGGCTGGAAGACTCGGGGGATGGCGATCCAACCGCCGCACGGCGGCCGGCCCGGGCCCGCCGCGCACGGCACGGTACGGATGGGGGAGGGCGCCCGCAGCGGGCTGGTGCTGCTCAACGACGAGCCGGTGACCGGCGCCGAGGACGACGAACTGGGTGCCCGGTGGGTGGCCGAGCAACTGTCCGCGCTGCTGCTGGCCTCCCGGCGCTCCACGCCCTTCACCCTCGCGCTGGAGGGCGGCTGGGGGATGGGCAAGAGCAGCCTGATGCGGCTGGTCGACGCCAAGCTCCAGGACACCGACGGCGTGCACACCGTCTGGTACAACGCCTGGAGCTCGACCGGGGCCGACGCGCTCGAAGGGCTGATCAAGTCCGTGCTGGCGCAGTTCGACCCGAACGTCCTGCGCCGCGCGCTGCGCCGGTTGCAGGGCGGCAGCGGCCTGGCCAGGGTGGTCCGCGCGCTCACGCTGGTGGCCGCGGGGCCGCTGGGCGTGGCGGGCATGGTGGACGCGCTGTGGCGCGCCCTGTCGGTGGACGCCACCGCGCGCAACCGGATGCGGGACGCGCTGCGCAGGATGGTGGCGGACTGGACGGCCGCGCCGCACCCGGGAGCCCCCGGCAGGCTGCTGGTGATCTTCATCGACGACCTCGACCGCTGCTCCCAGGAGACGGTGCTCGCGCTGTGCGAGGCGCTCAAGGTCTACCTGGACGTGCCGGGCCTCGCCTTCGTGATCGGCTGCGACCGCGAGGCGATGAGCGAGGAGGGCATGCTGCGCAACCTCACGCCGGCCGGCGCGGCCTTCATGGAGAAGATCTTCCAGACCAGCTACCGCATCCCCGCTCCCGGCAACCGCGACATCCAGCGCTACGTATGGAGCTGCGCCGGGCGGGCCGGCATCGCCGACCTCCTCGACCAGCAGCTGGTGGAGCTGCTGGGCTACCGGGCCGCCCGCAACCCGCGCCGGGTGAAGACCCTGGTCAACGGCCTGCTGCTGGAGGCGAACCTCAACCCGAGCTGGTCCGACCTGAGCACCGAGGCGGTCATCATCACGCTGCTGCTCCGGTACCTCTACATGGACTTCTACCGGTTGATGACCGCGCAGAACGAGCCCGGCTCGCAGCCCGAGGTGGTGGACACCTTCTTCGAGTACTGCGCGGTCCGGACGCTGCTGCGGGCCGGTTCGCACTGGTCGGCGCGGGACGCGGAGCGGGTCGAGGGCTTCCTGGCCCGGTACGCCATGGCGCCGCCGGAGGGGGAGGACCAGCACGACCGCGAGGACACCCTGCGCGTGCTGGAGGGCGAACTGCCCGACCGGTTCCCCGCGTTGGCCATCGACCAGACGTTCGTGTCGCTGCTGTGGGGGCTGCGGGAGCTGGAGGGCGCGGAGCTGGTGCTCCAGCGGCTGCGGGAAGGGATGGACCGCCCGCTGGAGCCGCTGCCGCCATCGCCGTCCGAGCCGCCGGCGGGGTGGGTCGCGCCGGCGATGGTGGGGCTGCCGGACAGCGGCGAGCCGACGATGCTTCCGGGGGCGCGCGGGGAGCCCGGATCGAGCGTGCCCGGTGGGGACCGTCCCGGGGCCGGCCGGCCGAGCGGGGACTCGCCGAGCGGGAACCCGCCGCGCGGAGACGGGTCGGGCGGCGACCGGCCGGTCGGGAACTGGCCGGCCGAGAACTGGCCGACTGGGAACCGGCCGGGCGGGAACCGTTCGACGAGCACGCCGCAGGCGTCGCCGCGCACCACCACGCAGCCGCCCGCGGCCCGGCCGGCCGGGCCGGTCGATCCGGTCAGCCCCGCGCTCGACCCGCAGGACACCGAGACCTTCCCGGTGGACTATCCGCTGCCCGCCGGGTACGCCCAGCGGATGCCCTCGTCCCTGTCCCCGGGCGGCGACGGGCGGGGCGCGCGCCCCCCGGTCGTGGTGGTGGCGGGCTTCACCTCGGGCGCCGCGGGGGCGGTCGGTTTCGCGCTGCGCCGCGGCGGTCTTGACCACGACTTCGACTTCTACGAAGAGCTGTGGCCCGACGTGCTCGCCCGCGAACCGCGGGCCGTGCTGTGCCATGTCGCCGCGTTCGGCACCCCCGGCCGGGGCTTCGAGCTGATCCGGGCCGCCCGCGATGACGGCTACCGGGGCGTCGTCGTCTTCTACACCCCGACACTGACCCCGAACGAGCGGCTGGCCGCCGACCGGCTCGACGCCGAGATCACCAACGACCCGGACCAGGCGGCCGCCCTGCTGTGGGCCGGGCTGCGGCGACCGCAGGCCGGGCCGCCCGCCGCCTCCGGCTGAGCGGCACCGCCCGACGCCCGCCCTCCCGTCCCCGCCTCACCCGCGCCGGCCGCCGCGCGCCGGCGACCTGCGCACCGAGCGCCCGGCGAGCACCCCCGTACGCCGGCCGTCGGCCATCACGAACCGGCCGTCCACCAGCACGTACGGAATGCCCGTCGGCAAGGTGCGCGGGCGCTCGAAGGTGGCGCCGGCCGCGACCGTGTCCGGGTCGAAGAGGACCAGGTCGGCGCGGTAGCCGGTGCGGACCAGGCCGCGGTCGGGCAGCCGCAGCCGGGCCGCGGGCCGCCCGCTCAGGTGCGCCACGCACTCCTCCAGCGTCAGGACGCCCAACTCCCTCACGTAGCGGCCGAGATAGGCCGGGAAGGTGCCGTAGGCGCGGGGGTGCGGTTTGGCGCCGCGCAGGATGCCGTCGGAGCCCGCGGTGTGCGCGCGGTGGCCCATGATCGTACGGACGTTGGACTCGTCGCCGACGTGCTGCAGGATCGTGGTGCCCAGGCGGTCGTCGAGCAGGAGGCGGCGGGCGGTGGGCCAGCCGTCCACCCGGGTGCCGATGCGGGGGGACAGGGCGGGGTCGGTGACGCCCGAGATCTCGATGGTGGACCAGTCGACGGGCACCCCGTGGCAGCCGTCGGAGCCCTCGACCTCCAGGGCGCGGCGGATGGCCTCGGCCGAGGTGTCGTCCCGCAGCCGGGCGAGGGTCGCCTCCGGACCGCCCTCCGCGGCCCAGCTCGGCAGCAGCGCGACCAGCGTGGTGCAGCCAGGGGTGTACGGATACGTGTCGAGGGTGACGTCGATGCCCGTGTCCAGGGCGCGGTCGAGCAGGGCCAGCAGCTCGGGGGCGCGGCCGGTGTTCTCGTCGAAGTTCATCGTGGCGTGCGCCAGGTGCAGGGCGCACCCCGAGGTGCGGGCGAGGGCGAGCATCTCCTCGTACGCGGTCAGCGCGCCGGCGCCGTACGACCGGTGGTGCGGGCAGTAGTAGCCGTCGTAGGCCGCCACCACCCGGCACAGCTCGGTCAGTTCACCGTCGGAGGCGTACATCCCCGGGGTGTAGGTGAGGCCGGAGGACATGCCGACGGCGCCCTCGGCGAGGCCGCGCGCGACCTCCTCCTTCATCCGGTCCAGCTCGGGCTCCGTCGGCGGCCGGTCCGCCCAGCCCATCACCATCGCCCGCACGGTGCCCTGCGGCACCAGGTAGGCGGCGTTCACCGCGATGCCCTGGTCCAGCCGGTCCAGGTAGCCGCCGACGCTGCGCCAGGTGAACTCCGCGTCGGCGCCCGGACCGTTCCACCCGGCGATCTGGGTGCGCAGCTCCTTGAGGGTGACGTCGTCGACCGGGGCGTACGACAGGCCGTCCTGCCCCAGCACCTCCAGGGTGACGCCCTGGGCGGCCTTCGCCTCGTGCGCGGGGTCCTCCAGCACCGCGAGGTCGCTGTGCGCGTGCATGTCGATGAAGCCCGGGGCCAGCGCCAGCCCGTCCGCGTCCACCACCAGCCGCCCGCCGAGCCGCGCCCCGCCGTCCCGCTCCCGCCGGATCTCCGTGATCCGCCCGCCGTCCACCCCGACGTCGGCCCGGTACGAGTCGCCGCCCGACCCGTCCACCACCCGCGCCCCGCGTACCACCAGCTCCATGAACAGCCATCTTCCCTTACGAATCGAGCGTTTCCGGCGGGCGGCCCGCCCCCGCGGCCCGGGGCCGCCGGGTCACGGGCGGCGAGGGGCGGGCCGTACCACCGGGTCGGAAACGGGTCAGAAGAACGTGCGGACGTAGGACGTGACCGTGCCGTCCGCCCGGGCGACCGGGATGAGCACCCACTTGTCGAATGTGGTGCAGGGGTGGGACACGCCGAGCGCGACCCAGTCGCCGACCTCCAGGCCGTCCTCGGGCGGGACGCGCAACCAGGCGTGCTGGTCGGAGAGTTTGACCACCTCCAGCCCGTCCGGCGCGGTGCGCACCGCGCCGTCGCGGGCCGAGCGGACCGTGCGGGGCGTCGGCAGCCCGAGGTCGTAAGGGGCGTCCCGCTTGCCCGCGTTGAGGAACGCCTGGTCCGGTGCGGGCCGGGAGACGACCTGCGCCCACAGCCGGAAGGCGGGCTGAAGGTCGCCGTCGTCCGGCACCCGGTTGAAGGGCGTGATCCGCCGGTAGTGGTCGTCGTCGTGGGTGACGTACGCCCCCGAGCGCAGCAGCCGCAGCGCCGGACGGGACAACTCCGGTACCTCCGCGAAGACTTCGGCGACCGCGTCGAACCACGCGGAGCCGCCCGCGCTCACCACGATCTCGGTGGCGTCCGCGAACCGGCCGGCCCGGTCGAGCGTTTCGGCGAGCGCCACCAGCCGGCGCAGGTAGGCCCGTACCTGCTCCGGATCGGCCGCGGGCACCTCGCCCTCGTACCCGGCCACGCCCACCAGCCGCAGCGTGCCGACCGCCGACACCGCCGCCGCGACCGCCTCGGCCTCGCGGTCGGTGCGCACCCCGGTCCGCGCGCCCTGCCCGGCGCCGAGTTCGACCACGACGTCCAGCTGCCGCTGTACGCCGGCCGCGCGCAGCGCCGCGTCCATCAGCTCGACCCCGCGCAACGAGTCGACGTAGGTGATGAGCTGGAAGTCGGGGTCGGCGTCCAGTTCGGCGCCGATCCAGCGCAGCGCGGCCGCGTCGACCAGTTCGTTGGCGAGGAAGATCCGCGGCACCCCGAACGCCCTTGCCACCCGCACCTGGTGCGGCACGGCCAGGGTGATCCCCCAGGCGCCGTGGGCGAGTTGGCGGGCGAAGAGCTGCGGCGCCATGGAGGTCTTGCCGTGCGGCGCGAAGACCAGGCCGTACTTGTCGGTGTACTCCTCCAGCGCGGCCAGGTTGTGCGCCAGGGCCTCCTCGGACAGCACGAGCAGCGGCGTGCCGAAGCCGCCGTCGAACAGGCTGCGGCGCTGCGCGGCCAGCTCGCCCACGGTCAGCCCCTCGGCGTCCGGCGGAAGCGCCTTGAAGCGATGGTCGATCCGCTCGGCGTCCAGTGCCGCGATCCGCTCGTCGATGTCCATCCACCCTCCCGGGAAGCGGCCCGGCGGTGCCGGTGCCGCGTCGTACGGCCGTTGCATCCTGTGCAACGTCCGTTGCGTATTCTGTTTCAAGCTGTCTAACATCCTGGTCGGCGCGGGGTCAACGGCGTCCGGACCGGCCGGCCCGATGATCCGCCGGCTCCGATCCGGCCCCGTCCGCCCGCCCGAGCCCGTACCGACGAGGAGCGGAGACCCGCGTGACCGCAACGCCGAGCGCCGAACGTGTCGATGTCGTCTGCCTGGGCGAGTCCATGGTCACCTTCGTACCCTCCCGGCCGGGACCGCTCGCCGACGTCCCCTCCTTCCACCGTGCCATCGGCGGCGCCGAGTCCAACGTGGCCTGCACGCTCGCCCGTGCCGGGCACACCACGAGCTGGGTGAGCCGGGTCGGCGCGGACGGCTTCGGCGACCACCTGGTGGACACCATCGCCGCGGCCGGGGTGGACGTCGGCGCGGTGCAGCGCGACCCGCGCCGTCCCACCGGCGTCTACTTCCGCACCGCGCAGGAGCGCGCCACCACGGCGGCCGGGCCGTCCGAGCGCGCCGAGGTCGTCTACTACCGCAAGGGCTCGGCCGCCTCCGCGCTGTCGCCCGCGCTGGTGCGCCGGAGCGACGTGTGGGCCGGCCGGGTGCTGCACCTGACCGGCATCACCGGTGCGCTGTCCGCGAGCTGCCGCGCCCTGATGGCCCGCCTCACCCACCGCGAACCGGGCCGCCCGCTGGTCTCCTTCGACGTCAACCACCGCCCGGCGCTGTGGCACGACGCCGACCCGTGGCAGCTCGCCGAACTGGCCCGAGGCTGCGACCTGGTCTTCGTCGGGGAGGACGAGGCGCAGGCGGCGTGGGGCCTGCCGGACGCGGACGCGGTACGGGCCGCACTGCCGGAGCCGGCGATGCTCGTGGTCAAGCAGGGCGCGGCCGGGGCGACGGTGTTCACGTCCGCGGGGGCGGAGCTGCCGGAGGGGCTGGGGGATCTGGGGGACCTGAGCGGCCTTGGTGACCTGGACGGTTCGGGCGGCGCGGGTGCTTCGGGCGGCGCGGGTGCTTCGGGCGGCGCGGGCGGGCCTGGCGGTGATGCGGGGCGGGGCGGCGTCCGGCTCCAGGTGCCGGCGCCCGCCGTGGAGGTGGTCGCGCACGTCGGCGCGGGTGACGCCTTCGCCGCCGGGTTCCTGTCCGCCACGCTGCGCGGGCTGCCGCTGCGGGACCGGATGCGGCACGGCCACCTGCTGGCCGCCGCCGCGCTGACCGTCGCCGACGACCTGGCGGTTCCGCCGGACCGGGCCCGTACCGACGCGTTGGCCGCGCTGGACGACGCCGCATGGGGCAGACTGCGGCTGGGCCCGGGGTGGACGCGGGACGCGGGCGGAGAGGTGCCGGGATGAGCCAGACCGTGGACCGGGCGCTGAGCATCCTGCCGCTGCTCGCCGAGGGGCCGGCCGGGCTGGAACAGGTCGCCACCCGGCTCGACGTGCACAAGTCGACCGCGCTGCGGCTGCTGCGCACCCTGCACGAACACGGCCTGGTCTACCGCCAGCAGGACCAGCGCTACCGGCTCGGCGCGCGGCTGTTCGCGCTCGCCCAGCAGGCCGTCGAGGCGCTGGACATCCGGGAGATCGCCCACCCGCACCTGGCCTCGCTCAACGAACGCACCGGCCACACCGTGCACCTGGCGGTGTACGAGCAGGGCGAGGTGGTCTACATCGACAAGGTGGACAGCCGCTACCCGGTGCGGATGTACTCCCGGGTCGGCCGCCCGGTCGCCATCACGGTGGCCGCCGTCGCCAAGCTGCTCCTCGCCGACCTGCCGGAGCCCGAGCGGCGGGCGGTCGCCGAACGGCTGGACTACCCGCGCTACACCGCCCGTTCGACGCCGGACGCAGCGGCGTTCCTCGCCGAGTTGGCGCGGGTGCGCGAGCAGGGCTGGGCGAGCGACCTCGGCGGCCACGAGGAGTCCATCAACTGCGTCGGCGCGCCGATCCACGGCCCGGACGGCCGGGTCTGCGCCGCGATGTCGCTGTCCGCGCCCAACGTGGTGGTCGGCGCCGACGAGTTGCTGCGGCTGCGCCCGCTGATCCTGCGAACCGCGCACGCGGTGGGCGAGGAACTGTGCGGCAGGCACGGGAGCGAGCGCGACGAGCACGAAGAGCCCGACGGACGCGACCGCCCCGACGAGCGTGACCGCCCCGATGAGGGCGACCGCCCCGACGACGCCGTACACCTCGCGGGCCACCACGACGCGGGCCACCCCGACGAGGACCACCACGACGCGGACCACGACTGACACCACGGCCCGCGCCACGGCCGCGCCACGACCGTCACCACGTCTCCCGACCCCCCCTACAACTCCCCTCCCCGACGAACCGAGCAACGAGGACACCGACGCATGAGCGACCAGCCCGAGACCGGCACCGACCGGCTTCCGCGCCTGACCAAGACCGCGATCACCCCGCCCACGCACACCGCGCCCCCGGCGAAGTTCTCGCACGGCGTCCGCAAGGGCAACATCCTCCAGGTCGCCGGCCAGGTCGGCTTCCTGCCCGCCGTCGAGGGCCAGGCCCCGACCCCGGCCGGCCCGACGCTGCGCGAGCAGACGCTCCAGACCCTGGAGAACGTCCACTCCGTGCTGACCGCCGGCGGCGCGAGCTGGGAGGACGTGGTGATGGTGCGGGTCTACCTGACCGACACCGCGCACTTCGCCGAGCTGAACGATCTCTACAACGCCTACTTCGCCGACCTGGAGCAGCCGCCCGCGGCCCGCACGACGGTCTACGTCGGCCTGCCCGCCGGCCTGCTGATCGAGATCGACGCGCTGGCCGTACTGGGCTGAACCGCGGCTTCTTCCCACGGCGAAGGGAGCGCCCCAAGTGCGGGGCGCTCCCTTCGTGTTGCGCGGTTGGTGCAGGCGTGCCTACGTGCCTACGCGCAGACGTTTCAGACGTGATTACGACATCGCGTGGACGTGGGCGCCCACCGTGTTGGACCAGGAATTCCCGTTGGAGGCGTCCCAGTTCGTGGACCAGGTCATGGCGCCGCGAATGGTGGGCCACTTGGCCGACGGGTGGAAGGTGCCGCAGTTGGTGCCGCTGGCCAGGCAGTCGAGCGCGTTGTCGACCACCGACGGCGAGACGTACCCGGAGCCGGCCGCGCTGGTGGAGGCGGGGGTGCCGATGCCGACCTGGGACGGGTCGAGCCCGGCCTGGATCGCGGTGCAGGCCAGCGTGGTGATGAAGTCCACGGTGCCCTGGCTGTAGACCCCGCCGTCGCAGCCGTTCATCGAACCGCTGTTGTAGTACTGCGTGTTGACGACGGTGAGGATGTCCTTGATGTTCAGCGCGGTGGCCAGGTAGTCACTGGACGGCGACAGCATGTCGATGGTCTGCGGCGCCATCGTGATGATCAGCCCGGAGCCCGCCTTCGCGCTGAGGCTGCGCAGCGCCTGCGACATGTAGGTCGGGTCGATCCCGTTCTCCAGGTCGATGTCCACGCCGTTGAAGCCGTACGTCTGCATCAGGGTGTAGACGCTGTTGGCGAAGTTCGTCGCCGAGGCGGAGTCGCGCACCGAGATGGTGCCGTCCTGCCCGCCGACGGAGATGACCACCTTCTTGCCCGCCGCCTGCTTGGCCGCGATGTCCGCCTTGAACTGCGCCTCGCTGTAGTTGAGCGAGGGGTCCAGGGAGAAGCTGACCGCGCCGGGCGTGGTGGTGGCGGTCGCGAAGGCCACGGCGATGATGTCGTACTGGTTCTGCACCTGCGCGATGGTCTGCACGGTCGCGCCGTTGGAGAAGTCCTGCCAGTACCCGGTCACCGCGTGCTTGGGCAGGTCGCCGGCCGGCGGGCTGGTCGGCGGCGTGGTGGGGGGAGTGGTGGGCGGCGTCGTCGGGGGCGTGGTCGGCGGGGTGGTCGCGGTGCCGCCCGGGCCGGACAGGGTGACATCGTCGGCGTAGTAGGCGGGTTGGCCGTACCAGCCGTGCGTGTAGACGGTCACCGAGGTGGTGCTCGCGCCGGTGGTGAAGTTGACGCTGAGCTGGGAGTAGGAGGAGGCGCTCGGCGTCCAGGTGGACGGGTCGGTGCCGCCGGTGCCGGTCGCGCCGAGGTAGACGTACGACCCCTGCACCCACGCGCTCAGCGTGTAGGCGGAGTTGGGCTGCACGCTGATGGTCTGCTGGCACTGGGCGGTGTCGCTGCCGGACGGGGTGGCCTTCAGCGCGCTCGACCCGGAGTGCACCGGGGTGGAGACGGCCGCACCGCTGCCGGCGGAGCAGGTCCAGCCGGAAAGGCCGCTCTCGAAGCCGGAGTTGGCCACCAGATTGGTGGTGGCGGCGGAGGCGGCGCCCTCCGTGACGAGCGCGACGCCGGAGCCGATCACGGCCGCGGCGCTCAGCCCGGCGATCAACCGGCGCTTGAGGGTTGCTCTCGACTTCGCATGGCTCGCTCGATTCGCGTGCGATGCACGTTCCACGACTGCCTCCTGGGGGCAAGGAGTTGGGGGGTGGTGGGGTGTGCGGGTGACCCGGGTGCCCACGGATGGCATGGACACACGTAGTAGGGAGAAAGTTGGTCCAGACCAATCCGGTTGTCAAGACCTCTGATGGACACCGGTCGTTCACCTCGTTCGATCCGCAACTTTCCGCGCCCAACTCGCTACACATCGATAAGCTGACGACCGCGTACGGCCAGGCGGACCCCACTCGACCCGGACCGCCGCGCGCAGATGGGGAGGGGTGCCGCATGCCGAGCGTCATCACGGTGACCGCGGACGACCTCGCGCTCCCGCTGGAGGAGCAGGTGGTGCGCACCTCCACCGCGCTGGACATGCACGGCCACCTGGTCGCGCTCGCCCCGGCCGAGGCCGACGACCCGGCCCGGCGCCGGATGCACACCGTCCGCTCCGCGCTGGAGGGCGACCGGATCGCGATCGTGCCGCTGGCCCTGCCGCCGCTGGCCCGCACCCTGCTCGGCGAGCAGTTACGGCAGCTGTCCGGCACCGACCTCGGGCCCGGCGTGCTGGCCGGCGCCGCCCGCCTGCTGTCGTACTACCTGCACTCCGGCGCGCTGCTCGCGTCGGTCAGCAAGCTGGACCGGGTGCCGGTGAGCGTCGGCAGCCACGTCAAGTCCCTCGTGCCCGGGCGGCACTTCGCGGTGGTCGCGCACCCCGAGCCGTACCTGGGCGAGGCCCACGCGGAGCACGTGCCGCCCGGGCCCGGCTACCAGACGCAGCTCGCGGTGGCCGGAAACGGCCTGGACCCCGGCTGGGTGGCCGGGCCGCTCGCCGCGGCCTGGCGCACCCAGCATCTGCGCGAGGTTCCGCTGCCGCCCGACTCGGCGCGCTGGTGGGGGACTTCACGGCTGGTCGAGTTCACCGCGTACATCGCCGACGTCGGCATGCTCTACCAGCTCGTCACCTCGGTGCGGCGCGACACCTGCACCTGGTGCGGGCTCGAAGTCATCGGCGACCAGTGCCTGTTCTGCGCCACCCGGATCAACGACCGCGGCAACCCGGCCAAGCACGCCGCCCGTCCGCCCGGCACGGCGGTCGAGACACCGCGCCGCCCCCAACTCGAACCCCACAAGCGATAGGTCCACCCGCACATGAACTCACGTCAGCGCCGTGGCGTCGTCCTCCTGGTGGTCTCCGTGGTCTGCGCGGTGGCCGCCTTCGCCGGGGTGCTCGCCGTCGTCAGCAACGCCCGCTCCCAGGTGGGCCAGAAGGTGACGGCGTACGAACTGTCGTCGGACGTGCCCGCGTACACCGCGCTGGACTCCTCCAAGGTGCACCGGATATCGATGCCGAAACGGTGGCTGCCGGACACCGCCGTCCGCGACCTCGGCGAGTTCCAGGGGAAGATCGCCGCGGTGCCGCTGAAGAAGGGCTCGCTGCTGGAGTCCGACATGGTCGCCGCCCGGCCCGAACTCAAGCCCGGGCAGATGGAGATCGCCATCATGATCGACGCGGAGACCGGCGTCGCGGGCAAGATCACCCCCGGCGCCCGGGTGAACATCTTCGCCACCTTCGCCGGCCGCAAGGACACCGACCCCGACGTCTCGAAGATCATCGTGGCCGGCGCGCAGGTCCTCGACGTCGGCCAGATCAAGGCGTTCGACAAGAACGAGGACGCGCAGCGGCTGTCCGAGGAAGGCGTCCCGATCACCTTCGCGCTCGACGCCCAGGACGCCCAACGCGTCGCGTACGCCGAGTCGTTCGCCGAACACGTCCGGCTCGCCCTGGTCGCCCCCGGCGACACCGCGGCCCCGCCGGACAGCGACCGCACCTACACGCTCTCCGGCGACACGTCGGCGGCGTCCACGTCGGGAGCCGCGCGATGAGGCCGGGCGCGGTCGGGCCGGGCAGGGTCGGGCCGGGCGCGGTTGGGCCGGGCGAGACGAGGCCGGGCATGGTCGGGTCGGGCATGGTCCGGCCGGGCGAGACGAGGCCGGGCGCGGCCATGGGAGGGCCGAGATGACCGTACGCATCCTCGCCGGCACCGCCGACGCCGACGCCGCCCGCGCACTGGTCGGGCTGCTCGGCCAACTCCCGGGCGCCGAACCCGCCCCCGCCCTGCCCAACTCCACCGCGCTGCTCGACGCCCTCGCCCGCGCCGCCGAGGCGGGCGTCGACGAGCTGCCCGAAGTCGTCGTCGTGCACGACCTGATCGGGCCGATGCCCGCGCTCGACCTGGTGCGGGACGTGGCGCTGCGCTTCCCCGCGGTCGGCGTGGTGCTGCTCACCGCCGACCCGAGCCCGGCGATGCTGGCCTCCGCGATGAACTCCGGCGCCCGCGGGGTGATCGGAATGCCGCTCGCCTACGACGAGTTGGGCGCCCGGGTGGAGGCCGCCGCGTCCTGGGCGGAGGGGGTGCGCCGGCACCTCGCGCCGGGCCGGGCCGCGCTGCCCGCCGTCGCCGGCGGCACCCTGGTCGCGGTGGCCGGCGCCAAGGGCGGTGTCGGCACCACCGTCATCGCCGTCCAACTCGCCCTGGCCGCACACGCGTCGGGCCGCTCCACCGCCCTGGTCGACCTCGACCTGCAAGGCGGCGACGTCGCCTCGTACCTCGACGTCCAGTTCCGCCGCTCCATCGCCGACCTGGCCGACATCGCCGACGTCTCCTCGCGGGTCCTGAACGACGCGATGTACGTCCACGAGTCCGGGCTGGCGCTGCTGCTCGCCCCCGCCGACGGCGAGCGCGGCGAGGACGTCACCGACCGGGCCGCCCGCCTGGTGCTGACCGCCCTGCGGCAGCGGTACGAAGTGGTCGTCGTCGACTGCGGCACCCAGGTCACCAGCGCCAACGCGGTCGCCGTCGAGACCGCCGACACCGCTGTGCTGGTCACCACCCCCGACGTCGTCGCCGTGCGCGCCGCCAAGCGGATGGTGCGGATGTGGGACCGGCTGCAGATCCGCAAGCCCCAGGACACCACCGCCGCGGTCAACCGGCACACCCGGGGCAGCGAGATCCAGCCCTCGCTGATCGGCCGGATCACCGGCTCCAGGATCGCCGAGTCCGCCATCCCGGCCGGCTTCCGCGAACTCCAGCCCGTCATCGACGCGGGCCGGCTGCACGACCTCGACGCGCGCTCCACCGTACGCACCGGAATCTGGACGCTGGCGGGGGAGTTGGGCCTGGTCACCGGCGCGACGCTGCCGGCCGGGCGGTCC
This sequence comes from Streptomyces sp. NPDC088194, assembly GCF_040702025.1. Lineage (NCBI taxonomy): Bacteria > Bacillati > Actinomycetota > Actinomycetes > Kitasatosporales > Streptomycetaceae > Streptomyces > Streptomyces sp. NPDC088194. The sequence continues at coordinate 49,408 of NZ_JBFBIV010000016.1, forward strand.
GGGAAGCGGCTGCGCCGGGCCGACCGCGACCGCGGCCAGGTCACCCTGGAGACGCTGGGCATGACCCCGGTCATCCTGATCACCCTCATCCTGGTCTGGCAGGCCGTGCTGGCCGGCTACACCTTCACCCTCGCGGGCAACGCCGCCGACCAGGCCGCCCGCGCCGCCGCCGTCGGCGCCGACTACCGTGCGGCCGCGGCCAGTGACCTCCCCGGCGCCTGGGCCTCCGACATGCAAGGCCCCACCGCCGACCGCTCCCAGGACGGCCAGGTCTCCGTCACCCTCGGCCTCAAGGTCCCCGTCCTGTTCCCCGGCGCCATCGACTTCCCCGTCACCGTGCACGGCCACGCGAGCACCGTGGACGAGACGGCCGGCGAGGGGACCACGCCATGACGACGCGGCGGGAGCGGCACGGGGAGCGGCACGGCGGGCGGGCTGGTGGGCGACTCGGCGGCACGTTCAGCGAGCGGTCCGGCAGGACGCTCCGCGAGCGGCACGGCGAGCGGCACGGCGAGCGGCACGGCGAGGGGCACGGCGAGCGGTACCGCGGGCGGATCTGCGGGCGGCGCCCGGCCGGCCAGGCATCCCTGGAATACCTCGGCATGCTGCCCTTCCTGCTGCTCATCGCACTCGCGGGCATCCAGCTCGGCATCGCCGCCTACTGCGGCTCGCAGGCCGGCACCGCGGCGCGGACCGCCGCACGTACCGCGGCGCTGCCCGACCCGCAGGGAGGCATCGACGCCGGCGCCCGGGCGGGCGAGGCCGCGGTCAGCGGCTGGGTCCACCCGGACATCGGATGGCCGGTGAACGACGCGCAGAGCGTCACCGCGGAGGCCACCGTGGACATCCCGTCCGTGCTGCCCGGCGTGCACCTGTTCGGGCCGGTGCACCGCGACGCGACCATGCCGAAGGAGGACTGGACGCCATGAGCCTGCGTGCCCGCCTCGCCGTCGAAGAGGCCACCCCGCAGACCCAGGAAGGCCACCTCGTGGCCGTCTACCGGGCCAAACTGCTCCAGGAGATCGACCTCGCCGAGATGTCGGCGCTCGCCGCCGCCGAGCGCCGCGCCCGGCTCGAACGCGTCCTCGGCCACATCATCAGCCGCGAGGGCCCGGTGCTCTCCAGCGCCGAACGCGCCGCGCTGATCCGTCGGGTGGTCGACGAGGCACTGGGCCTGGGCATCCTCGAACCGCTGCTGGAGGACCCCTCCGTCACCGAGATCATGGTCAACGGCCCGGACCGGATCTACGTCGAACGCGGCGGCCGGGTCGAGCTCGTCCCGGCCCGCTTCTCCTCCGCCGACCAGCTCCTGCAGACCATCGAGCGCATCGTCTCCACCGTCAACCGCCGCGTGGACGAGTCCAATCCGATGGTCGACGCCCGCCTGCCGTCCGGCGAGCGCGTCAACGTCATCATCCCGCCGCTCTCGCTGACCGGCCCCACCCTGACCATCCGCCGCTTCCCGCGCGCCTACACGCTCCAGGAACTCATCGGCCTGGGCACCCTCGACGAGCACATGCTGCTCCTGCTCTCCGGGTTCGTCCGCGCCAAGTGCAACATCATCGTCAGCGGCGGCACCGGCTCCGGCAAGACCACCCTGCTCAACGCGCTGTCCGGGCTGATCCCCGACGGCGAGCGGATCATCACCGTCGAGGACGCCGCCGAACTCCAGCTCCAGCAGGAGCACGTGATCCGGCTGGAGTCCCGCCCGCCGAACGTCGAGGGCGAGGGCCGCATCACCATCCGCGACCTGGTCCGCAACTCCCTGCGGATGCGCCCCGACCGCATCATCGTCGGCGAGGTCCGCGGCGGCGAGACCCTCGACATGCTCCAGGCGATGTCCACCGGCCACGACGGCTCCCTCGCCACCGTGCACGCCAACTCCGCCGAGGACGCCGTCCTGCGCCTTCAGACCCTCGCCTCCATGAGCGAGGTCAAGATCCCCTTCGAGGCGCTGCGCGACCAGATCAACTCCGCGGTGGACGTGCTGGTCCAGCTCCAGCGGCACGTCGACGGCACCCGCCGGATCGCCGAGATCGCGGTGCTCTCCTCCCGCGGCCGCGACACCTTCCGGCTCACCTCCGCCACCCGCTTCCGCGCCGAACCCCTCGGCGTCGACCGCATCGTCCGCGGCTGGTACGAACACCACCCGCTGCCCCGCGAGATCGGCGACCGCCTCTACCTGTCCGGCGAGCACATCCCCGCCGCGTACGGTGTGGGCGCCACCGAACTCGAACTCGACAGCCGGGAGGCGAAGTGACCCTCGCGCGAACCCAGTTCGCCAGTACCCAGTTCGCCTCCGGGCCCTACCCGCTGTTCGTGCTCGGCGTCGCCACCGTCGCGCTCGCCTTCGGTGTCTGGGGCCTGCACGCCTGGTGGGGCGGCCGCGCCGACCGCGCCGCGCTGGTCGAACGCCTCGCCGGCGACTTCGGCGACGACGGCCCCCGGCGGCCCGCCTTCGCCGCGCTGGACCGCCGGGTGCGCCGCTACGCCTGGGGCCGCCGGCTGGCCGGACGGCTCGCCGCCACCGGCACCAACCTCACCCCCGGCCAGTTCACCGCCGCCGTGACCGGCGTCATCGCCGCCGCCTGGATCGTCGCCGCGACCCTGCTCGCGCCGTTCTTCGGCCCGATCGCCGCGCTCCTGGCCGGCTGGGCCGGCTTCTCCTTCCTCGCCTGGCGCCGCCGGGTGCGCACCGAACGCTTCATCGCCCAACTCCCCGAACTCGCCCGGGTACTGGCCAACGCCACCCAGGCCGGCCTGGCGCTGCGCACCGCGGTCTCCATGGCAGCGGAGGAGCTGGAGGCGCCCGCCGGAGAGGAGTTGAAGCAGGTCGCCGACGCCATGGCGCTCGGCCACTCCGTCGAGGACGCCCTCGGCGAACTCCAGCAGCGCCTGCCCAGCCGCGAGTTGGTCGTCCTGGTGTCCACCCTCGTACTGTCCAGCCGGGCCGGCGGCTCCGTCGTGGAGTCCCTGCGCAACCTCACCGTCACCCTGGAGGAGCGCAAGGAGACCCGCCGCGAGATCCGTACCCAGATGTCCCAGGTCACCGTCACCGCCTACGCGGTCCCGGTGATCGGCATCGGCTCGCTGCTGCTGCTCAACCGCATCATGCCCGGCTCGCTCAGCGCCATGACCGGCTCCGGCATCGGCCGGATCTGCGTCCTGGTCGCCCTGGCCCTGTACGTGGTCGGCTTCGCGCTCATCCGCCGGATGTCCCGGATCGACGTGTGAGGAACCTGCCACGATGACCCTGATCGGACTCGGCCTCGCCGTCCTGCTCGCCGCCGCCCTGACCGGCGTCGTCTACGGCGTCGGCCTGCTGCGCGCGGACACGAAACTCCCCGACGACCTCGCGCTCGCCCTCGAAGTCGGCCGCACCCGCACCACCCGCACCGGCAACGCCATCGACCGGGTCGGCATGCGCTGGGCGCCCATGGTGCTGCGGATGATGGGCCCCGCCCGGATCGCCAAGATGCGCGCCCGGATCGACCACGCCGGCCACCCCTACGGCCTCACCGTCGAGCGCTACGCCGCCCGCCGCGCCGTCTACGGCTTCCTCGGTGGCCTCGCCGCCCTGGCGCTGTTCAGCCGCGGCAACTGGTTCCTGGCGCTCCTCCTGCTCGGCTACGCCTGGTGGTGGGCCGACCTCGGCATCTGGCTCGCGATCCGCCGCCGCCGCGACGACATCGAGCGCACCCTGCCGGACTTCCTCGACGTGCTCGCGGTCGTGGTCAGCGCCGGGCTCGGCTTCCGCCAGGCCCTCGAACGCGTCAACTCCGTCTACCAGGGCCCCTGGTCCGACGAAGTCCGGGTCGCTCTGCGGCAGATGGACGTCGGGGTCAGCCGCCGCGACGCCTTCGACCAGCTGCGCAAGCGCAACCGCAGCGACCAGGTGGGGCAGTTCGTCACCGCGCTCCAGCAGGGCGAGGAACTCGGCGCCCCCATCGCGCGCACCCTGCTCCAGATCGCCACCGACATGCGCCGTACCGAGGCGCAGAACGCCCGCCGCCGCGCGGCCCGCATGGTCCCGCGCGCGACGGGCGTCATCACGATCCTGCTCGTCCCGGCCACCATGATCCTGCTCATCTCGGGCACGATCATCGGCTCCCAGATTCACTTCGGTGACCTCTTCGGGGGCGGGTGAGCCGTTGTTTTGCGTGAACGGGGTACGACACAGCGTGAGTTCGCGTCATGCTGGCTCAGAGGGCGCCGACGTGCCCGGTACGAGCAGCAGGACCAGCGAAAGGCGGTGCGCCGTGCCCCCCGAGCCCGACCGGCCGGAACCGGCCGCCGTGACCAGGAGCCAGGTGATCAGGAATGGGGCGAGCAATCGTGAACAGGTGGGTTCTCCAGCACTACACGGACGCCGAGGTCTGGCTCCGCACCCGCACGGACCGTCTGACCGCCCGCCTCGCCGCCCGCACGGCGACCCGCTCGGACCGCGGCCAGACGTCCTTCGAATACCTCGGGATCGCGGTGGTGATCGCGGTGATCATCGGGGTGCTGGCGGGGACGACGGATATCGGAAACACCATCAAGAACGCGATCACCAACACGATCAACAAGATCACCAGCGGCAGCGGCAAGTAGGACGGTTCAGCAGCGACCGCGGGCAGACGGTGGGCATCTACATCGTCGCCATGGGGGCGTTGTTCTTCCTGGCGTTCGCGTTCTTCGCCGTCGGACAGGCGACGAATGTGCGGAGCAAGGCCCAGACGGCTGCTGACTCCGCGGCGCTGGCAGCAGCCCGACAGAATCGCGAGGAGGTCAAGATCGCGTTCCTCCGTGCACTGGACACCGGTAACAGCGACATCCTGGGCCAACTCCTCAATAATGCCGGCACCGATGACGGAGCAGCGTGCCAGGCGGCTCGCCAGTACGCCGGCGACAACCGAGCCACGGTGCGGCAGTGCGAGCGAGTCGGCAGCGGCGTGGGCTACACCGTTTCCGTCATCACCGACGACACCGTGGGTAGTTCGGTGATCGAGGGCACCGAATCCAAGCACGCGGAGGCCACCGCCACCGCGGTCGTCGAGCCGAGATGCTCCCTCGGAACCGATGCCAAGAGCGGCCATGCGATGCGCTTCACCTGTGACGGGGGCCCAATGACCATCGATCCGAGTGCCCAGGGATTCACTTTGGATCTCTCGGACTTCTACTCGGTGCACCTCAGCAAGTGAACTCCGACGATCAGCGAGGACGGGGAATGATGGGACACGCGCGCAGGGCGACGACAGCCGTGGCACTCGCCGTTGCCGCCGCCATCACCATGACGGCCTGTGGGGGAGGAGACGGCAAGAAGGAGGACGGCAAGTCCTCAGCGTCGCCTCGCTCGTCCGTCCAGGCCACGAAGGGTGGAGGCGGAGCGGATTCGCCCTCTCCGTCGCCGACTCAGGTCCTGGCTCAGATCAAGGGCGAGAGTGACATGCTCGTCACCATCAACTCCGCGGTGCGCGACTCCGGCGGTTTCGTCACGGTGGAAGGTACGGTGACGAACAACGGACAGTCGGTCTTCAGCGCCAATCTGTGGGTCGGTGAGGAGACCGCGCTCAGCCATTCCGGGGCGTCGGTGGCTGGAGCCGTCCTGGTCGATGAGGCGGGGAAGAAGCGCTATTACGTCCTGCGTGACACGGACGGGCGCTGCCTGTGCACTATGGGCCTGGTCGGAATCGAACCCAAGGAAACCCGCCCCTTCTTCGCCCAGTTCCCCTCCCCACCCGAATCCACCACCTCCGTCGAGTTCGAACTCCCCACCATGCCCCCCGCCAAGATCTCCATCTCCGAGGGGTGACCCGGCCGTGACCCGCACACCCCACCCCCGTCGGGCCGTCGCCGCGGCCGGCGCCTCCGCCGCGGCCGCGCTGATCCTCGTGTGCGCCACCCCCGCTGGCGCGGACCCGAACCCGCCGCCGACCGCGGGCGACCCCACGCCCTCCGCCCCCGTGCAGATCGACCCGAAGTCACCGGACCTGAAACTCCCCGAGGGCGCCACGCTGGCCCCGCCGAAGGTCCTGGACATCGTCTCGGTGACCGACCAGGGCTCGGTGTCCGCGAGCCAGCCGGAGGAGCGGCAGGAGACGTCGAACACGACGGTGACGTACGCCCTGCAGGCCGAGGTGCTGTTCACGAAGGACAGCGCGAAGCTCTCGGCGACCGCGACGTCCCGTATCCAGGCGATCGCGGGTGACATCAACGCGCAGCACGTCACCTCACCCATCCGTGTCTTCGGGTTCACCGACAACCTGGGCAGCAGCGAGCACGGCGACGTGCTGTCGAAGCAGCGGGCCACCGCGGTCTACAACGTGCTGGCCGCGCAACTGGCGACGCTGGGCGACCCCGCGCACACCTTCCAGGTCCGCGGCTACGGCGAGCAGTACCCGATCGCCGACAACTCCAGCGAGAGCGGCCGCCGCGAGAACCGCCGGGTGGAGATCACCTTCACGCCACCCGCGTCGTCGTAGGGAGCACCGGCCCCGGGCGCGGTAGCGTGTGAGTCCCCCCTCGGGCCGGTTCGCGCTCCCCCCTTGCGAACCGGCCCGTTCCCGTTTCCGCGTACCGGGAGCCCGACCCGCGACGCCGCCAAGGCCCGTCCTCAGTCCGGCACTTCCAGCGTGACGCCCTTCACGATGCCCCACCGGGCGAAGGCACCCGCCTCGGCCTCCAGCACGTGCCGGGCCCGCAGCCGGGGGCGGCCGACACGGCCGGGCGGCATGGTGCGGACCGCGAGGACGCGCAGCCGCCGGTCGAGGTAGGCCACGTCGATGGCGAACCGCATCCGGACGGTGTGGATGCTGGACGCGGGGGTGAGCAGCAACGCGCCGTCGAGCCCGTCGCGGCCCAACAGCCCCCGGGTACGGGCGCGGTAGGAGGCGGCGACCCGGAGCGCCACCTCGGTGCCCGGAGTGCGCAGCAGGCCCTCGCCGTCCTGCCAGCGTCGGCGCATGGTCCGTCTCCTCCCCGTCCGCCCGGCCCCTCCCGAACGGCGCGACCGCCCGTGTACGGTCGGCCCGGTGCATGTCTATCTGATCGTGGGCGCCGCCGTCTGGGGAATAGCGAGCGGGCTGCTCCTGCCGCGCGCCGCCTACCGGTTGGCGGTCCCCGCCGACGAGCCCTGGGCGGCGGCCTGCCCGTCCGGGCACCCGGTCGGCGGCTGGCTCGGCCCGGCCCGCTGCGGGCGGTGCCCCGAGGACCAGCGGCGCCACGGACCCGGCCACGGTGCCGCGCTGGGCTGCGCACTGGTCTGCGCGGCACTCGCCTGGCGGGCGGGCGGGCACCCCGAACTCGCCGTCTGGCTGCTGCTGGTACCGGTCTGCGGGGTCCTCGCCCGGGTCGACCTCGCGGTCTTCCGGCTGCCTGACGTCCTGACCCTCCCCGCGCTCGGGCTCACCGCGCTCCTGCTCGGCGGCGCCGCCCTGCTGCCCTCCCACCACGGCTCCTGGACGCGTGCCCTGATCGCCGCGGTCGTGCTGGGGGTCCTCTACGCCGTGCTGTTCTTCGTCAACCCGGCCGGCATGGGCTTCGGCGACGTGAAGCTCGCCCCCACCCTCGGGCTCGTCCTGGGCTGGTACGGCTGGGGCGCCGTGATCACCGGCACGTTCGCCGGGTTCCTGCTCGGGGCGGTGGTCGGGCTCGTCCTCATCGCCACCCGGCGGGCCACCCGCAAGACCGCGATGCCGTTCGGCCCCTTCATGCTCGCCGGCGCCCTGACCGCACTGCTCCTGGTGCCCTGACCCGTCAGCCCGCGGCCGTCAGAGGCTCCCGTCAGCCCCTGCCGTCAGCGCCCCTGCCGTCAGAGCCCCCCGCCCTCAGCGCCCCCGTCCTCAGAGCCCCCGCGCCCGGGTGCCCCTGAACCGGCGGAACAGGGGCACCCGGGGTCCGGCTACGCGTCGCTGCTGACGCTCCAGAGGTTCACGCCCTCCGGCTCCACGGCGTGCCGGTCGATCTCCGCCAGTTCCTCCGGGGTCAGCGGCGCCGCCCCGACCGCGGCGACGTTCGCCTCCAGCTGCCCGACGGACGACGCCCCGATCAGCGCCGAGGTCACCCGCGGGTCCCGCAGCACCCAGGACAGCGCGAGCTGCGCCAGGGACTGGCCGCGGGCGGCGGCGACGTCGTTGAGGGCGCGCAGCCGCGCGATCGTCTCGTCGTTGACCAGCGCGGGGTTGAGCGACTTGCCCTGCGCGGCCCGGGAGTCGGCCGGGATGCCGCCGAGGTAGCGGTCGGTGAGCAGGCCCTGGGCCAGCGGCACGAACCCGATGCAGCCCATGCCCTCCTCGTCGAGGACGTCCAGCAGCCCGTCGTCCTCGATCCAGCGGTTGATCATGGAGTACGACGGCTGGTGGATCAGCGCCGGCACGCCCAGCTCACGCAGGATGCGCGCCGCCTCGCGGGTCCGGTCCGGCCCGTAGGAGGAGATGCCGACGTACAGCGCCTTGCCCTGCTGGACCGCGGTGGCCAGGGCGCCCATCGTCTCTTCGAGCGGGGTGTCCGGGTCGAAGCGGTGGGAGTAGAAGATGTCGACGTAGTCCAGGCCCATCCGGGACAGCGACTGGTCGAGCGAGGCGAGCAGGTACTTGCGGGAACCCCACTCGCCGTAGGGGCCCGGCCACATGTCGTAGCCGGCCTTGGAGGAGATGACCAGCTCGTCGCGGTAGGGGCGGAAGTCCTGCGCGAAGAGGGTGCCGAAGTTGGCCTCGGCGGCGCCGTACGGCGGGCCGTAGTTGTTGGCCAGGTCGAAGTGGGTGATCCCGAGGTCGAAGGCGCGGCGCAGGATGGCCCGCTGCGAGTCCAGGGTGCGGTCGTCGCCGAAGTTGTGCCACAGGCCGAGCGAGACGGCCGGGAGCTTGAGGCCGCTGCGTCCGGTGCGGCGGTACTCCATCGAGTCGTAGCGCTCGTCGGAGGCGCGGTAGAGGTTTCGGATGTTCACGTCCTCTGCTTATCACGCGCGGTTGAAGGATCTACTACGCGATACCGCCCGCCCGCGCGGTCGCGCCGCCGCTCACGGCCCCGCCGCGCCACCGTCCGGCGCCCGTATCCGGCCCCGTCCGCGACCTGCGGCTGCTCGACCCGGTTCGTCCGTACGGCTGTTCGCGCAGTAGTGTGGCCGCTCGGGCGACGAGCACATGAGGGGCTGGTACGCGATGAATCTGCGCGACCTGGTGTACGGGTTGTACTCCCGCCGGGTGGAACGCCGGATCGACGTGTCGCAGACCCCCAAGCACATCGGCGTGATCCTGGACGGCAACCGGCGCTGGGCCAAGGCGTCCGGCGGCAGCCCCGAGCAGGGCCACCGGGCCGGCGCGGACAAGATCGCCGAGATGCTGGGCTGGTGCGAGGAGACCGGGGTCGAGGTGGTCACCCTGTGGCTGCTGTCCACCGACAACCTGGACCGGCCGGCCGACCAGCTGGTGCCGCTGCTGGGCATCATCGAGGACGCCGTCACCGAACTGGCCGCCGCGGGCCGCTGGCGGGTGCACCACGTGGGCACGATGGACCTGCTGCCCGCGCGCACCCAGAGCGTGCTGAAGGAGGCCGAGCAGGCCACCGACGGCCAGGAGGGCATCCTCGTCAACGTGGCGGTCGGCTACGGCGGCCGGCAGGAGATCGCCGACGCGGTCCGCTCGCTGCTGCACGAGCACGCCGGGCGCGGCACCTCCATCGAGGACCTGGCCGAGATCCTCGACGTCGAGCACATCGCCGAGCACCTCTACACCCGCGGCCAGCCCGACCCCGACCTGGTGATCCGCACCTCGGGCGAGCAGCGGCTGTCCGGCTTCATGCTGTGGCAGAGCGCGCATTCGGAGTACTACTTCTGCGAGGTCTTCTGGCCCGCCTTCCGCAAGGTGGACTTCCTGCGGGCGCTGCGTGACTACGCGGCCCGGCATCGCCGCTACGGAGCGTGATCGCCTCCACCGGAGGGGTGAGCGTTCCGTGGCGAGGCGGTGACCGTCGGGTGACTGTCGTATGCATCCGCATGCGAGCGGCTGATGCAGGGCATATCACTGGCAGACCGGCATCCGGACCTTGGCTGCCGGACCGCAAGACTCACCTCTCCCGAGGGGGTTCGTCCACACGTGGTGACCAGCAAGAATCGCCGTGATCACGACCGGCGCACATATGTACTCGACACCAGCGTGCTGCTCGCCGACCCCAACGCCTTCACCCGTTTCGACGAGCACGAGGTCGTGCTGCCGGTCGTCGTGGTGACGGAGTTGGAGGCCAAGCGCCACCACCCCGAACTCGGCTACTTCGCCCGCCAGGCGTTGCGCACGCTCGACGAGTTCCGGATCAGGTACGGCAGGCTCGACGCGCCGATTCCGATCGGCGACATCGGTGGCACGCTCAGGGTCGAGCTCAACCATTCGGACCCCGGGGTGCTGCCCGCGGGTTTCCGGCTGGGTGACAACGACTCGCGCATCCTCGCCGTCGCCCGCAACCTCCAGGCCGAGGGGTACGACGTCACCGTCGTCTCCAAGGACCTGCCGCTGCGGGTGAAGGCGTCCTCGGTCGGCCTGCTCGCCGAGGAGTACCGCGCGGAGCTCGCCATCACCTCCGGCTGGACCGGGATGGAGGAGCTGCAGATCGGCGCCGAGGACGTGGACGCCCTCTTCGCTCAGGAGGTCATCGATCTGCCCGACGTGGCGGATCTGCCGGTGCACACCGGGCTGGTGCTGCAGTCCGAGCGCGGCAAGGCGCTGGGCCGGGTCACCGAGGACGGCCGGGTGCGCCTGGTGCGCGGCGACCGGGAGGCGTTCGGCATCCACGGCCGCAGCGCCGAGCAGCGGATCGCGCTGGATCTGCTGCTGGACCCGGAGGTCGGCATCGTGTCGATGGGCGGGCGGGCCGGCACCGGCAAGTCCGCGCTGGCGCTGTGCGCGGGCCTGGAGGCGGTCCTGGAGCGCCGCCAGCACCGCAAGGTGATGGTCTTCCGCCCGCTGTACGCGGTCGGCGGGCAGGAGTTGGGCTATCTGCCGGGCAGCGAGGCGGAGAAGATGAGCCCGTGGGCCCAGGCCGTCTTCGACACCCTCGCGGCGGTGACGTCGAAGGAGGTCATCGAGGAGGTGGTGGCGCGCGGCATGCTCGAAGTGCTGCCGCTCACCCACATCCGGGGCCGCTCGCTGCACGACGCGTTCGTGATCGTCGACGAGGCCCAGTCGCTGGAACGGAACGTCCTGCTGACCGTGTTGTCCCGGATCGGGGCCGGCTCGCGGGTGGTGCTCACCCATGACGTGGCCCAGCGCGACAACCTCAGGGTCGGGCGGTACGACGGAGTCGTGGCGGTGGTGGAGAAACTGAAGGGGCATCCGCTCTTCGCCCACGTGACGCTCAGCCGCTCCGAGCGGTCGCCGATCGCGGCACTCGTCACCGAGATGCTGGAGGAGACCGGCGGCTGAGCAATGGCCGTATCTGTCCGATAATCAGGCGAGTTGAGGCTGCTGCGTCCGGGAAACCGGGCGCAGCAGCTTAGCGTTCGGGGGGTGTGCGTGCAGGGATTTACCTCCGTCCGCAGCATGTGAAGTTTGCCACTCAACCGGAAATTGCCGCACGGCGTCGGAGTACGGCAGGGTGTGAGGCTGTCAGGCCCCGCTCATGGCACTCCCGTACCCCTCGGGGCGCGGGAACGCGTCACCCACAAGTCCACATCGACGCCATGAGCCGCCCGAGCACCACGCGGACCCCGCAAGGGACTTCGCACCGGGCCAGTACCCCCGTGACCGCCCGGCCCGTACGGCGGACCGGCCCAGGGGGACCGCGCCAGGGGCACGATTCCGTCCGTGCGGTCACCAAGCGGGCGATTCCGGAAGGAAACCGTGTGAGCCGGATCTCGGTCCGGGGACTCGCGGTGGCGTCAGCCACTGCGGTCACCACAGTGGGCGCCGTGGTAGGCGTCGCGTCGGGCGCAGACCAGGGCAGCGGCACAGCCGACCAGCCCGTCGAAGCCGCGGGCACGACCACCCTCCTCGCAGACATCCCCGCCGGCCAGCAGGTGCAGCAGGCGTCGTTGACGGAGCAGGTACAAGCTCAGTCGGACGCCGCAGACGCCTCGGCCCGGCAGTCCGCGGAGCAGGCAGCCCGCGTCCAGGCCGCGAAGGACGCCGCCAGCAAGAAGAAGGCGGACGACGCAGCGGCGGCCAAGGCGGCCAAGATCAAGGCGGAGTCCGGCAAGGGCGACTCGAGCGCGACCTTCTCGGTACAGGCCTCGTACACCACCGCACAGGTGCAGGCCATGGCGCAGCAGATCGTCGGCAGCGGCCAGTACATGTGCTTCTCCAACATCGTGACGCACGAGAGCGGCTGGGACTACACCGCTCAGAACGCGTCCAGTGGTGCCTACGGTCTGGTCCAGGCCCTGCCCGGCTCCAAGATGGCCTCGGCGGGCGCCGATTGGCGGACCAACCCGGCCACGCAGATAAAGTGGGGCCTGAACTACATGAACAGCCGCTACGGCAGTCCTTGTGATGCCTGGCAGTTCTGGCAGGTCAACCACTACTACTAGAATCCGGCGCCGGACCGGCAGCCGCGTCGCGCCACCGATCGGGCCACTACCGTGGCCGGGTCAACCCTGATCCCGGGTAACGTCGTCTTGCACAGCAGTGCCACAGAGGGCCGACGGGTCAGGGGGAGAACAGCGATGCCGGACAAACGCCACTGGAGCGCCACGCTCGCGTCCGGTCTGGCGAATCTCGCCGGGCGACTGGACGAACGACACGCCACTGTTTCCGCGCGCGACGCGGAGCACCGGGGGGCCGCGACCACCGCGGCCCCCTCTGGCGTGCCCGCCCAGCCGGAGCCGGCCCGGCCCGAGGCCGGCGTCGCGCAGCCGCCGGACCCGGCGGCGGCCGGCACCGCCGACCCGGCGTCAGTTCCCGCGCAGGCGGCGGCATCCGACCCGCCCGCGCCGCCGCGCACCGCGCCGGTGCCGAACCCGGTCGCGGTGGTGCCGTGGAGCATGCGGGTCGCCGCCGAGATCGGCTGGCGGCTGCTGGTCCTGGCCGGCACCGTGTGGGTGCTGATGCGGGTGATAGGCGCGGTCCGGCTGCTGGTGCTGGCGTTCGTCGCCGCGCTGCTGATCACCGCGCTGCTCCAGCCGTTCGTGGCCCGCCTGAAGCGGATGGGGGTACCGCGCGGGCTCGCCACCGCCATGGTCTTCATCGGCGGCTTCGTGGTGATGGGCCTGGTCGGCTGGTTCGTGGTGTGGCAGGTGATGGACAACATCGACAGCCTGTCCACCAGCCTCCAGGACGGTATCGACCAGGGGAAGAAGTGGCTGCTCAACAGCCCCTTCCACGTCACCGACGACCAGATCAACCAGGTCGCCAACAACCTCAGCAACGCGATCGGGCACAACACCAAGCAGCTCACCGACGCGGGCCTGCAAGGCGTCACCGTCATCGTGGAGTTCCTGACCGGCGTGCTGCTGGCGATGTTCAGCACCCTGTTCCTGCTCTACGACGGGCCGAACATCTGGAACTGGGTGCTGCGGCTGTTCCCGCGGGACGCCCGGGCCGGACTGGCCGAAGCCGGCCCGCGCGCCTGGCGCACCCTGACGCTGTACGTGCGCGGCACCGTGATCGTGGCGATGATCGACGCGATCTGCATCGGCATCGGCATCTTCTTCCTCGGCGTGCCGATGGCGGTGCCGCTGGCGGTCGTCATCTTCGTGTCGTCGTTCGTGCCGCTGGTCGGCGCGGTCGCCTCGGGCGCGGTGGCGGTGGTCGTCTCGCTGGTCACCCAGGGGCCGTTCACCGCGCTGCTGGTGCTGCTCGTGGTGCTCGCGGTGCAGCAGATCGAAGGGCATGTGCTCCAGCCGTTCATCCTCGGCCGCGCGGTGCGGGTCCACCCGCTGGCCGTGGTGCTGTCGGTGGCGGCCGGGTCGATGATCGCCGGGATCGGCGGGGCGATCAGCGCGGTGCCGCTGGTCGCGGTGAGCAACACGGTCGTCGGCGTGCTCAGGGCGCGGGCGAAGTCGGGTTCCGAGGGCGAGACCGGGACCGGGACGTCCCCGGCTGCACCCGCGCCGGACGCCGAGCCCGCCCAGGAGGCGGCGGACCCGTCCTCGGCCCCTGGCCCCGACGCGGACCCCACCCCGGAGACGGCTGCGGAGGGGCACGCGACGGCGGATACCGACACGGACACCGGCACCGACGAGGACGAGCTCGACGCGCGTGAACTGGCGGACGACGGCGTGAAATAGGGGCGCGCGGGAGGGAATTCCGACCCCCCACGCGCCCCGCCGGGACGCGCCCTACTCCGTGCGGAGCCCGTCCGCCCGCATCAGCCGCCACAGCGGCGGCATGCTGAGCAGCGTCACCGCGAAGATGACCCCCGCCCCGACCCCGGTCATCGTGGCGACGCTGACCCAGTCGGTGTGGAAGGGCCGCTCCACCATCGCGAGCAGCGCCGCGCCGAACCCGATGCCGGCCGCGACGGCGAGCACCAGCCCCAGCACCACCGGCACCGCCGCCTGCCACAGCACCGACCACGCCAGCACCGAGCGCCGGGTGCCGAACGCGACCAGCACCGCGAGCAGCTTCTTGCGCTCGCGCAGTTGCTCCAGCATCGTCACCAGCAACCCCGCGCCTATCAGCCCCATGGTGAAGACCGCCCCGGCGAGCAGACCGCGGTGGATCTGCGTGAAACTGGCCTTCGTCCGCGTGTCATACAGGGCGTAGATGGACATGTCGACACCGAGGCGGGCCACGGCGTTGCGCGCCCGTTCGATCGCGTCGGGCTGGTCCGGGTCGAGCACGACCGCCAGCTGCCCGTCCAGGTACTTGAGCGACGAGCTGTCGATCGCCTCCGGAGTGGCGAGCACGCCCCACGTGTGCGCGCCCGTGGCGTCCGCGCGTGAGCGCACGCTGACCGCGGTGGCCGGGATCTGCCACAGCCGGGGCTTGCCGCTGTAGGCGTTGCCGTCCGGTGTGTTGAGGTCGAGCTTCCCGCCGGGCCTGGCGTACTTCTGGTAGTCGCTGTCGGTGCCGTCGCCCGGCGGCACCAGGAACACGCTGCCGGGCCGGCAGGTGGTGATCCGTGCCATCTGCCGGAGCGCGGTGCAGTCGCCGACGCTGATCGCCAGGTCGGGGTACTGCGTCTCGTCGTTCCTGGGGAGTTTGCTCGCGTCCGGCCCGGTGGCGTCGCCGTGCACGTAGCCGTAGACCTGCTTGACGCCCTGCGCGGCGGCGATGGACTTCGCGTCCGCGTCGAGCTGCGCGCCGCTCGCGACCATGCCGTTGACGGCGGCCTGGGCGCGGTTGGTGTCGGCGCCGGTGGACCGGACGTAGTCGCCACTGACGCCGTTGAAGAGCATCTGGAGCGCGATCGCGCCGGCGACGGCGATGGTCACCCCGCTCACCATCCGGGCGGACGCGCTGCTGCTGAGCTGGAGCCTGCGGGTGGCCAGCTGCCAGGCGATCGGCCCGCCGCGCAGCCGCCCCACGACGGCCTCCACCAGCCACGGCAGCACCGCGGTCACCCCGAAGAGCAGCAGGACGGCGCCGGTCGCGACCTGGTACTCGTTGATCCCCGAGCCCCCATGGACCTTGCCGAACAGCGGTACCAGCAAGGCCAGTCCGACCGCGGGCAGCAGCAGCCGCCACCACAGCCGGCGGCGCCGGCCGACGGCGTGCCGTACGACGCCCAGCGGCTCGATCGTGGTGCCGCGCAGGCTGGCCAGGGTCACCGCGATCGACGCGATCGGCACGGCGAGCACGATCAGTACGGTCAGCGCCGGGTTCGGCGTCAGGTCCGAGGAGAACGCGGAGATCGACATGACGCTGATCTTCGAGGCGAGCTGTCTGCCGATCAGGAACAGCGCCCCGCCGAAGAGCAGCCCGAACAGCGCCCCGAACACCGCCTCGCCGGCCGCGATCCGGTGGGTCATCCGGATGTCCGCGCCGACCAGCCGCAGCGCGGCCAGCCGCCGGTCCCGGCGCTCACCGCCGAGGCGCACCGCGGTGCCGATGAACACCGCGACCGGCAGCAGCAGCACCACCAGGACGATGACCAGCAGCAGTTCGAGCGTCGGGCCGAGCGGCTCCGACTGGTCGGCGAGGCCGAAGCCGGTGATCCGGTCGGCGTTGCCGACCAGGTAGCGGGAGTCGTGGGGGACCAACTGGTTGCTGCCGGCGTAGTAGTACAACTCCGCCGGGCCGGTGATCCCGGCCTTCCCGATGGTGCCGGTGATCGTGTACGGCAGGCGCTCGCGCAGCAGCGGCGCGGACGCCAGCAGCTTCTTCAGCGCGGGCGACACCACCATCTGCCCGTTGCCGGGCCAGCGGGTCAGGCCGGGCGGCAGTTGCGCCTCCGCGCCCTCCGGGTGCACCAGGGCCCCGCCGATGTCGTGGTCGCGGTACGTCGTCTGGGCGTCCGCCCGCAGCAGGCTGTCGGCGGTGGGATGGGCGACGTAGGTGGCGTTGGCGGGCTGGCGGGCGTTCTCCTTCTCGCTGCGGGTCTGCATCATCGCCGGCACCGCCGCGGTCAGCAGCAGCAGTGCCACCCCGAGCCCCACCCCGACCGCGGTGAGCATGGTGCGGGTCCACCCCTCGCGCCCGCCGCTGATCGCGAAGCGCGCGCCGAGCGCGAGGTCGCGCAGCCATGTGCGCAGGTCGGCGGAGTGCTCGGGCGGGCGCCCCGGGTGTCCTGGGTCTCCTGAGCGTCCCGGGCTGCGCGGGCCGCCGCCGGTCGCGTCGAAGCCGGCGAACGGCTCGAACCGCGCGCTTCCGTGCTGGGTGCTCATGACACCCGTTCCATGTCGCGCGACTTCCCGTCCCGCACGACGATCTCCCGGTCGGAGTACGCGGCCACCCGGGGTTCGTGGGTGACCAGGACGACGGCCGCGCCGGTGTCGTGGGCGGCGTCGGTGAGCAGCCGCATCACGCGCTCGCCGTTGAGCGAGTCCAGCGCGCCGGTCGGCTCGTCCGCGAAGACCACCCGGGGGTCGTCGACCAGGGCGCGGGCGACCGCGACCCGCTGGCCCTGCCCGCCGGAGACCTCGCCGGGCCGCTTGCCGGAGACGTCGGAGACCTCCAGCCGCTCCAGCCACTGGGCCGCCTTCTCCTCCGCGACGCGGCGCTTGACGCCGCCCAGCCGCATCGGCATCGCCACGTTCTCCAGGCAGGTCAACTCGGGGACGAGCTGGCCGAACTGGAAGACGAAGCCGAAGTCGGTGCGGCGCAGCGCGCTGCGCTCCCCGTCGGACATCGCCGACAGTTCCTGCCCGCGATAGCGGACCTCGCCGGAATCGGGGCGCACGATGCCGGCCAGGCAGTGCAGCAGCGTCGACTTGCCGGACCCGGACGGGCCCATCACCGCGACGACCTCGCCGGCGCGGATGGTCAGGTCCGCCCCGTCGAGGGCGGCGGTGGGTCCGTACGCCTTGCGTATCGCGATCGCCCGCAGCAGCGGTTCGGTCGAGGCGCCCTGGTCACGGGCGCCCGGACGGTTGTCGGCTTCTCCAGCGCTCACTTGGCCACCTCCGCGGCGAGTTGGTCCAGTCGGGCCGCGGTCAGTTCCAGCCACCGCAGGTCGGCTTCCAGGTGGAACAGGGCGTGGTCGCAGATGAGCTGGTCGGCGAGGTCGCCGTCCTTCTTGCGACGGGTCAGCTCGCGCATCAGCCGCAGGTGTTCGGCGCGCTGGGTGTCCAGCAGGTCCACGGCGGACCTGCCGGTCAGCAGGGCCAGGACGACCTTGGTGTAGAGGGTCGTCTGGAGGTAGGGCTCGGGCTTCTCCGGTTGGGCGAGCCAGTCGGCCACGTCGGTGATCCCGGCGTCGGTGATGGCGTACCGCTTGCGTTCCGGGCCGCCGCCGGGCTCTATGCCGTCCACCTCGACCAGGCCGTTCTTCAGCAGCCTGGCCATCGTGGAGTAGACCTGGCCGTAGGCGAGCGGCCGATCGTGTCCGAAGCGTTCGTCGAAGGCGCGCTTGAGGTCGTAACCGTGGCGCGGCCCGGACTCCAGGAGTCCGAGCAGGGTCTGGCCGATTGACATGCCGAGCAGACTACACCATGGGTATACATCACGTGTATACCCACTGTGCATAACTCTTCGGCTCGGGTGTTCCCGCAGGTCAGGGCGGTTCTATGGTCTCAACGGGGGTCGGTTGGCGGCTCCTTCGCCGGGCGCCCGCGGCGCGGGATCGGCCGGGCGGCCGGCGGCATCCGGCCCGCCTCGGTCAGTGCCCGCCGGAGCAGGTACTCGATCTGCGCGTTCGTGCTGCGCAACTCGCCCGCCGCCCACGCGGCGAGCGCGTCGTGGACGGCCGGGTCGAGCCTGAGGAGCACCTGCTTGCGGGAGGGGCGGCTGGGTTCGGTCACTGGCTGCGGTCCGCCTTACTGGTAGAGCGTGCCGGTGTTCAGCACCGGCTGGGCCGCCCGCTCGCCGCAGAGCACGACCAGCAGGTTGCTGACCATGGACGCCTTCCGCTCCTCGTCCAGGATCACGATGTCCTGCTCGGCGATCCGCGACAGCGCCGACTCGACCATGCCCACCGCGCCGTCCACGATGGTCTGCCGGGCCGCCACGATCGCCCCCGCCTGCTGCCGCTGCAGCATCGCCGAGGCGATCTCGGCGGCGTAGGCGAGGTGCGTGAACCGCGACTCGATGATCCGCACCCCCGCCGACGCCACCCGTGCCGCGATCTCCGTGGAGAGCCGCTCGGTGATCTCCTCGCTGTTCTCGCGCAGCGACAGCCCGTCGGTGTCATGGCTGTCGTACGGGTAGCGCGTCGCGATGTGCCGTACCGCGGTGTCGGTCTGGATCGACACGAACCGCACGAAGTCGTCGACCTCGAAGACCGCCTGCGCGGTGTCCTTGACCTGCCACACCACGACCGCGGCCAGCTCGATCGGGTTGCCGTACGCGTCGTTGACCTTCAGGACGGCCGTCTCCTGGTTGCGCAGCCGCGTGGAGACCCGGCGCCGGCTGGTGAACGGGTTCACCCAGCGCAGGCCGTCCTGCCGGATCGTCCCCTGGTAGCGCCCGAACAGCTGGCACACCCGCGCCTGCCCCGGCGCGACCTGGGTCAGCCCGAAGAGCAGCACGAAGGCCACCACGGCCACCACGATGCCGACCGTCACCAGTGCGACCGCCGTCCCGCCGCCCGCCCTGGCGCCGACCACCGTCAGTGCCACCCCGGCCGCTATCACCAGCAGCGCGATCAGCAGGAACGGCAGCCCCGGCATCCCCGCCGCCCGACGCTCGGACACTCTCGGCGCCGGCATCTCCGGGACGTCGCTCTGCTCGGCCGGAGCCGTCCCCTGTGGTTGCTCGGTCATGAGATCCACCCCGTTCTTGTGATTCCCTGCACTTATCTAAGTGATATCATAAAAACGCGAGGCGGTCACGGTTAAGGCATGGCCGGGGCCGGCACGCGATGCAGCCCCGGAGCACGGGGGGGACACGTGTTCCGGGGCTGCGCTCTTACGGTGGGTCCAGGCGAGAACGGACCGATCCTGGGCCGATCCTGACGGTCGGCGGGTTCTGGCGGTCAGCCGGTCTTGCCGGTCAGCGGGTCTTGACGGCCTGGGCGATCCGGTCGCCGACGGTCTGGTCGATGCTGCGCCAGTACGCGAAGGCGCGTTCCAGGACGGGCGCGCTGACCCCGTCGGACAGATGCCCGGCGACATTGCCGACCAGCCGGTCGCGCGCCGCGTCGTCCAGCACCTCGCGCACCAGCGTGCCCGGCTGCCCGAAGTCGTCGTCCTCGCTGTGCGGCGTGTACGCCTCCCGCACCATCTCACCGGCCGACTGCCACCCGGCGATGTCCCCGTACGCCTGCGCGGACGCGGTCGGCCCGCCGTAGGAGTTCGGCGCGTACGGTGCCCCGGTCCTGGCCGGCTCGAACCGCATCGGGCCGTCCTTGGCGTAGGAGTGCACCGGCACGTGCGGGCGGTTCGGCGGGAGCTGCTGGTAGTTCGGGCCGATCCGGTAGCGGTGCGTGTCCGGGTAGGAGAACAGCCGCCCGAGCAGCATCTTGTCGGGGGAGGGGCCGATCCCCGGCACCATGCTCGACGGTTCGAACGCCGCCTGCTCGATGTGGATGAAGTAGTCCTCCGGGTTGGTGTCCAGCGTCATCCGGCCGACCTCGATCAGCGGGTAGTCGCCATGCGGCCACACCTTCGTCAGGTCGAAGGGGTTGAACCGGTAGTCCGCCGCGTCCTCGAACGGCATGACCTGCACCCGCAGCGTCCACGACGGGTGGTCGCCCCGCTCGATCGCCTCGTACAGGTCCTGCCGGTGGAAGTCCGCGTTCTGCCCGGCCATCGCGTCCGCGTCGGACTGGGTGAGGAAGTCGATGCCCTGGTCGGTCTTGAAGTGGTACTTCACCCAGAACTTCTGGCCGGCGCCGTTGATCCACATGTAGGTGTGCGAGCCGTAGCCGTTCATGTTCCGGTAGGTCTTCGGGATGCCGCGGTCCCCCATCAGCCAGGTCACCTGGTGCGCGGACTCCGGGGAGAGCGTCCAGAAGTCCCACTGCATGTCGTTGTCGCGCAGGCCGTTGTCGGGGCGGCGCTTCTGGCTGCGGATGAAGTCCTGGAACTTGATCGTGTCCCGGACGAAGAACACCGGGGTGTTGTTGCCGACCAGGTCGTAGTTGCCGTGCTCGGTGTAGAACTTCAACGCGAAGCCGCGCGGGTCGCGCCAGGTGTCGGGGCTGCCCTGCTCACCGGCGACCGTCGAGAACCGGGCCAGCATCCGGGTGGAGCGGCCCGGCTGGAACAGGTCGGCCTTGGTGAACTGGCTGACGTCGTTGGTCACCTCGAACCGGCCGTACGCCCCGCTGCCCTTGGCGTGCACCACCCGCTCCGGGACCCGTTCCCGGTTGAACTGGGCCATCTTCTCGATCAGGTAGTGGTCCTGCAGCAGGATCGCGCCGTCGGGTCCGACGGTCAGCGAGTGCTCGTCGCTCTCCACCGGGATGCCGGCGTTGTCGGTGGTGGGCGGGATGTTCGACGTGCTCATGGAGTGTCCTTCCGGGTCCTCCTGGGCCGATGCCGCATCAGGACACCGGTCATCGTCTCGCGGTCCGCTACCCACCCTCGCACCGAACATTCCGCGCGGCATGCCGGCTCAGGGCGCTCAGGCCACGGCGGTGACGGCACTCCCCGCGAACTCGGTCGCGCCGGAACGCGGGCACTGAGCCCCGGAGGTGAAGGCCGGCAATCAGGGCAGCGGGAGCTCGAACCAGACGACCTTGCCGGCGCCCAGACGGGTGGCGCCCCAGCGCTGGGCCATGCGGTTGACGAGGTAGAGGCCGCGGCCGCCCTCCTCCTCGGGAGCGGCGTGCCGCATCCGGGGGAGCAGCGGGGCGTCGTCGCCGACCTCGCAGCGCAGCACGTCGGTGCGCAGCAGCCGCAGGGTGACCGGGCGTTCCGCGTACCGCACCGCGTTGGTGACGATCTCGCTGACCAGCAGCTCGGCGGCGTCGACCTGGTCGTCCAGGCCCCAGCGCATCAGCGCCTGGCGGACCAGCCGGCGGGCGCGTCCCGCGGTCTGGGCCTGCGGCTCCAGGAACCAGTACGCGACGTCGCTCGGCGCGATCCCGGCGAACCGGGCCGCGAGCAGCGCGATGTCGTCGTCGCGGTCACCGGGGCCGAGGATCTCCAGCACCTCGTCGCACAGCGGCTCCAGGGGCGGCGGGGAGACCACGGTGGCGGCGTCGTGCAGCCGCTCGCGGAGCAACTCGATGCCGCCCCAGACGTCGCGGGTGCGGGACTCCACCAGGCCGTCGGTGTAGAGCAGCAGCGTGGCCCCGGCGGGCGCGGGCAGCTCCACGGCCTCGAACGGCACGCCGCCGACGCCGATCGGGGCGCCCGGAGGCACCCGCAGCACCTCGGCGAGACCGTCGGCGTGCAGCAGTACGGGCGGCGGGTGACCGGCGTTGGCCACCACCAGGCGGTGCGCGATCGGGTCGTACACGGCGTAGACGCAGGTGGCCATCCGGTCCTGGCCGAGCCGCTGGGCCTGCTCGTCGAGGTGGTAGAGCACCTCCTGCGGGGCGAGGTCCAGCCCGGCGAGGGTCTGCACGGTGGTGCGCAGTTGGCCCATGATCGCCGCCGAGGTCATGGAGTGGCCCATCACGTCGCCGACCACCAGCGCGACCCGGCTGCCGGGCAGCGGGATCGCGTCGTACCAGTCTCCGCCGACCCGCGCGGACTCGGCGGCCGGCAGGTAGCGGCTGGCGAGCTGCACACCGGTCGGCTGCGGCAGCGAGTCCGGCAGCATCTCGCGCTGGAGGGCGTCGGCGATGTACGCCTCGCGGCCGTAGAGCACCGCCTTGTCGACGCCGAGCGCGGTGTGCGTGGCGAGTTGGGCGGCGACCAGCAGGTCGTCGGACTCGAACGGCGGCCGGTCCGCGCGGCGCAGCAGCACCGCGGCGCCGATCACCCGGCGGCGGCCGCGCAGCGGGGCCAGCAGCGCGCGGCGGCCGACCGGCAGCGGGCCTGGGGGGTTGCCGAGGAGTTCGGCGAGGGCGTCCGCGGCCCGCGGCGAGTCCGCGAAGACCGGGCGCACCCCGCGCAGCACCTCGGCGAGCGGACCGTCGAGCAGCACCCCGATGGTCTCGGGGGCGCCGCCGGACGGGGTCTCCAGCGCCGGCAGGTCGCCGACCGGCATGTCCGGGGTGTCGCCGGGACCCTCCAGGCCGCCGTCGGCCCGGCGCAGCCGCAGCCGCAGCGGACCCGAGGGGCGCTCGTCGCCGACCGGGAGCGGCTCGCGCAGGTAGACCAGGATCGCGTCGGCGAACGCGGGCACCGCCGAGCGGCACAGCCCGAGCAGGATCTCGTCCAGGTCGAGGCCGCGGGCGATCCGCCGGGTGGCCGCGCCGACGTACCGCAGCCGGTCCGCCTCGGGGCCGGTCTGCACCGGCATCGGGATGCGCATGCCCACCGAGTCCTCGTCCGCGGTGTGCCCGGCCGCGGTGTGGCCGGCCGCGTCCAGCGGCGTGCCCCGCGGCGGTGTGCTCACAAACGAGCTCAACGCCTCGCTCCCCTCCGTCACTGCCGGCACCCATCCCGTGTCGTGCGCCGGGGCGGGGGACTGCGCGGGCCCCTCGGGCTGGGCCCCGCCGCGCGCCTCGCCCGGCGCCGTTTCCGCGCGGTGCTGCCCGGCCGCCGGGGCACCATCGCTCCGCCGTGCACTGTACGCCCCGGGCCGGGTGGGCGCGGCGGGCTCGGTGGTCTGCTCGTCGTGCGCGCGGGCGGCGGGCGGGTGCCCCGCGTGGTCGTGGTCGTGCGCCTCGGACCCGGCGGCGCTCGGCGCCGCGGTCGTGTCGTCCTGGGCCGGCGGCGCCGATTCGCGCACGCCGAAGCTGCCGCGCGGGTCCTGCGGGGACGGCACGGTGTGCGGCCGGGGTGGGCGGGGCGGGTCCGTGGTCACGCGAGTGGGTCCATCCGTCGGTGCTCCGCCGCGGCCAGCGCGAGGCGGGGCTCGGGCCTGGTCTGGGTCAGGCGCGTCGGCAGTAGAGGAAGATCTGCTCCTCCGGCGGCACGTCGGTGCTCGCCGGCGCGTACGTGTACGACATCTCCTTGATCACCTCGAAGCCCGCGTCCACCACGATCTCGCGCAGCTCGTCCTTCAGGTACCCCGAAACCCGCACGGTGTGCCCGAGGAAAGGGATCGGTACGTCGTCCACGTCCGCCTCGACCATGCCGAGCGCCAGCAGGCCGCCGGGCTCCAGCAGTTCGCGGACGGCGGTCAGCGTGGCCGGGATCTCGGCCCTGGGCAGCATCAGCAGGGTGAAGAACGCCGCGATCGCGGAGAAGCCGCCGGTGGCCAGCGGCCCGCCGTCGACCAGGTCCGCCACGTCCGCCTGGACGAACTCCGCCTCGGGGACGTTCGACCGGGCTCTGGCCAGCATGCCGGCGGACAGGTCCACTCCCGTCACCCGCATGCCGGCCTCGACGAACTGCCGGGCGGTCGGCAGGCCGGTCCCGCACCCGAGGTCGAGCACCCGGGCGCCGGACGGCAGCTCGGCGATGAGCCAGCTGCCCGCGGTGATCTGGCCGTCCTTGTGCGGGAACGCCTCGTCGTACCGGTCGCCGATGGCGTCGAACGCCTCGGCCTGGCCGGTACGGTCCCGCCCCGACGCCGCCGCGGGGTTGTCGGACGGCGTGCCAACGGGCTCGTAACCGTCGGTATCCACTGCTCAGGGCCTCCCTGGCTGCTGTGACTGGTGTGACGGACGGGGCTGGAATGGGACCGGGGTGAAGCGGTGACGGGAAGGGTGGGTCCGGTGGGGCGTTGTTTGGCATATGCACAGGAGCGGCACTCGTTTGTACCCCCGTGACGTGGCGTCAAACTCTAGGCCGTGCCGGGCAATTGCGCAGGCTTCCGGTGGACGATCCTACGGTTGACGGCCCGGGGCGCGCCAAGGGGATCATGACCGGCGCCCGGACCTGCGCGCGCGCCCCCCGTCTTCGCTGGTCCCGCGCTCCCTGTTCCCGGGCTCACACCGCGGGGCGGTCCCAGTCGGACGGCAACTCGGGCACCGGCCATGACGGGTCGGGCCGCCAGTCCTGCCAGCGGTCGCGGAAGGGCGGGTCCCAGGCCCTGATCGCGCGCACCGCTTCCCGGCCGGCCTGCCGGACCCGGGCGGCCAGCTCGGCCGGCATCAGCCCGTCGGCCTGCGCCTGCGCGAACTCGTCCTCGTCCCGCCAGTACCAGTTGCGGTCCGGGTGGACCGAGATGTCGAGGAAGTGGTCTTGCGAGTCCACCCCCGCGGACCAGCGGTTGAGCGGCTCCTCCAGATTCACGTACCAGCTTCTGAACTGCCAGTCCTGCTCCCAGAACAGCCACACCGACCAGGGCTGACCGGGCCGGGCCAGCTTCAGCACCCCCGAGCCGAACCACTCCTCCACCACCCGGGTGCGGGGCTTGGTGTACCGGGTGGCCAGCGGCTCCTGATACAGCGGAGTGCCGTCGGCGAGCACCGGCTTGATGCAGCGGGTGCCCGCCGCCAGCCACACCACGAGCAGGTCCGGCTCGTCGCGCACCACCGTCACCGGGCGGCAGATGTGCACCTCGTCCGTGCCGTTGCCGCGGTAGCGCCACAGCACATGGTCACCAGGGGCCCAGCGGCCCGGCCGCGGCGCGTTCGATCCGTCCGGTTGCGTGGTGTCGAGGTCGGCTGTCATGAACAGAGTTTACGGAAGGCGTGTTACGGGTGGGTCATTCGCAGCACGTCCAGCGCCTCGTCGAGCTGCGCCTCGGAGAGCTCGCCGCGCTCCACGTACCCCTCCTCGATCACCACCTGCCGGATCGTCTTCCGCTCCGCCAGCGACTTCTTCGCCACCTTCGCGGCTTCCTCGTAGCCGATGTAGCGGTTCAGCGGGGTGACCACGGACGGCGAGGACTCGGCGTACTCCCGGGCCCGCTCCGGGTGCGCCGTGATGCCGTCGATCGTGCGGTCCGCGAGCAGCCGCGAGACGTTCGCCAGCAGCCGTACCGACTCCAGGACGTTGCGGGCGATCACCGGGAGCATCACGTTCAGCTCGAAGTTGCCCGCTGCGCCCGCGACGGTGATCGCCGTGTCGTTGCCGATCACCTGCGCGGCCACCATCAGCACGGCCTCCGGGACCACCGGGTTGACCTTGCCCGGCATGATCGACGAGCCCGGCTGGAGGTCGGGCAGGCTGATCTCGGACAGCCCGGTGCGCGGGCCCGAGGCCATCCACCGCAGGTCGTTGGCGATCTTCGTCAGCCCCACGGCGATCGTCCGCAACTGGCCGGACGCCTCCACGATGCCGTCCCGGGCGCCCTGGGCCTCGAAGTGGTCGCGCGCCTCGGTCAGCGGCAGGCCGGTCGCCCGGGCGACCTCCGCGATCACCGCGGCCGGGAACCCGGGCGGCGTGTTGATCCCCGTCCCCACCGCGGTGCCGCCCAGCGGTAGCTCCGCCAGGCGCGGCAGCGACGCCTCCAGGCGCTCGACGCCGTACCGCACCTGCGCGGCGTACCCGCCGAACTCCTGCCCCAGCGTCACCGGCGTGGCGTCCATCAGGTGGGTGCGGCCCGCCTTCACCACGCCCGCGAACTCCGCCGACTTCGCCTCCAGGGATTCCGCCAACCGGGTCAGCGCCGGCACCAGGTCGCCGGTCACCGCCGCGGTCGCCGCGATGTGGATCGAGGACGGGAACACGTCGTTGGACGACTGGGAGGCGTTCACATGGTCGTTCGGGTGCACCTTGCGGCCCAGCCGCTCGGTGGCCAGCGCGGCGATCACCTCGTTCGTGTTCATGTTGGACGACGTGCCCGAGCCGGTCTGGAACACGTCGACCGGGAACTCCGCGTCCCACGTCCCCGCGGCGACCTCGTCCGCCGCCGAGGCGATGGCCGCCGCCATGTCGGCGTCGATCACGCCCAGCTCGGCGTTCACCTTCGCTGCCGCGGCCTTGATCCGGGCCAGTGCCTGGATGTGCGCGCGGCTGATCCGCTGCCCTGAGATCGGGAAGTTCTCCACGGCGCGCTGGGTCTGCGCGCCCCACTTCGCCGCCGCGGGAACCCGCACCTCGCCCATCGAGTCGTGCTCGACCCGGAAGTCGTCCATACCGTCGTCCATACCTCCTACAGTGCCTCGCCCCCTGCCTTTGTTCCCCCGGACGCGCCCGTGCGCGGCCAAGCCCGGCAGCGGTCCCCGGGTGCCTTCAGCGTGCCGCCGTCCTCCCGCTGGCGTGCCTCCGGCGCGCTCCCGTCGCGCTCCCGTCGTGCAATGGATCACCCCGCTCTCTGGCGTGCATGTGCATTCCGCCCCTCCCCGGCCGCCGCCAGGGGTGCGCTGCGCGAACGGGCGGAGCTCAGTCCTCCCAGTCGAGTTGGGATTCCGGTATGCCGATGCCGCGGCCGTAGGCGGCGACCTCGGCGCGTCCCGCCGGGTCGCCGCGCGGGTAGCGGAACACGCGGTCGGCGAAGACCACGAACGCGTCGGCCGCGGTGTTGTAGTTGACGTACCAACCCCCGCTCGGCGCGAGGCAGTCGGCCAGCGCCGCGGCCAGCCGCTCCGCTTCCGCTTCCGGGGCGCGGAAGTCCAGCAGCGTCCACTGGGTCGGCTGCCCCTCGGCCGCACCGGTCACCGCGATCCGCCGCACCGTCGACACCTGCAAGGGCACGCCGTCGAGCGCCGACCCGACCCGAAGGCTCTCCCCGATCAGGACCCCACGCAGCATCTCGCCGACCTCGCCCTGCTGACCGTTCATCCGCCCACGCACCTCCAACACCATCGATCTCTCCGACTCGTTCGCCCGCTTACCTCCACATTTCCGAGCGTATGTGCGAACCGGTGCGCCAGGGAAGAGGAACCGTGCATGATTCGCTCGTTTGAGCGAATATGCGAAACGTGCAACCACCTACCCCGGGCTCCGCGCCCGCCCTCGAAGCCCGACTCACGGCCTTCCTGAGGCGGTACGAACAGGCCAACAACAGTCATCGGGTCGACCGCGTGCTGCCGATGATCGCGGAGGACGCCGTCTACTGGTTCACCGACGGCTCCTTCCACGGCGTCCCCGAGATCGCGACGGCGATCCAGCGGACCTTCGACGCCATCCAGGACGAGAACTACGAGATCCGCGACCTCGAATGGCTTGTTCTCGGCGTCGAACACGCCGTCTGCCGCTACCGGTTCCGCTGGACCGGAACGGTTGACGGCCGCTCCCGATCCGGTCAGGGCCGGGGCACCAACCTGATCGTCAGACGCGATGGCGAGTGGAAGATCCTCCACGAGCACCTGAGCGCGTGAGTGTGCCGCCGCTCTACGGATGCGGCGCGGTCCTTCCGGGTCACTGCTCGGCGACGGGGCGGTCCGCCGTGTCCAGCCACACGTGCGACCCGTGCGGCGTGACCGTCAGGCCGAAGCGGTCGATGGTCGGGTGGTCCTGGGAGCGCCACCAATGGACGGCGGACTCGACCTCGTCCCACAGCCGGCGGGGGCCGAACTGCCAGACCGGCGAGGCCGGTTGACCGTCGCGGAAGGCGACGACCGCCCAGGAGGGGTCAGCCAGGCCGTAGAACCAGACGGGGCGGGTGTCGCCGCGCTTCTCGGCGGCGGCCTGGACGCAGCCGGGCACCCGTAGCCCGAGGACGAAGGGGACGGTGCCGGAGCCGTCGCCGAGCAGGTCCTCCTCCGTGCGGGTCGTGGTGGACGGGTCGGCCAGGTCGGTGCCCTCCGGTGGGACGCGGTCGCCGTGCCGGAGGGCCGTCCGCTGGGCGCGCATCTTCATGAACTCCACCCGGCGGGTGAAACGCCCCGAGGCCGCCCCGTCCGCGACCTCCAGCCGGACCACGGCGTCGGCGTTGCCGAAGCGGGTGCCCCACGGGGCGACGATCGCCCCGCCCGGCGCCGTCTGCTCCACCCACGTGTACGGGATCTCGCGCACCCCGCAGGTCGCGATGATCCGGTCGTACGGTGCCCGCGCCGGGTGCCCGGCGAACCCGTCGCCGCTGATCACGGCGGGGCGGAACCCGGCGCGCTCCAGGGTGCCCCGGGCTGTTGCCGCCACGCCCGGGTCCACCTCGACGGTCGTCACGTGCGCGTCGCCGAGCCGGTGGGACAGCAGCGCCGCGTTCCACCCCGTGCCGGTGCCGACCTCCAACACGGTGTTGCCGTCGGCCACTTGCAGGTCGCCGAGCATGGCGGCCACGACCGACGGCATCGAAGCGGAGGAGGTGGACACGCGCCCTGGTGCGGTCCCTTCGTGTTCCCCGTCGTCCCACTGCGTGACGACGGGCACGTCCGCGTCGGCGAACGCCCGCCAAGCCGCCGGGTCCTGCGTGCGCACGACGGGTACGGCCCTGCGTTCGGCCATGTCGTACGGCCACATCAGGTCCGGCAGGAACGCCGAACGCGGCACCGCCCGGAAGGCGTCCTTCCACCCGGGTGCCAACTCGTCGCCGCGCCACGCGGGCAACGGCCGGCCCGCCGCGGACCGGCCTCGCGCTGCTTCCACCGCCGTCACTTGCGGTGCGTTCCGTCCCCGGGCGGCGTCGTCCCGTCCGGACTCGGCGGCTCCTCCGGCGGCGTCCACGGCGTCCCCGGGTGCCCATCACCCCCGTCGCCGGCGGTAACCCTCGTGGTCCTGTCCATGGTCCTCAACTCCCCAGCTCACTTCGGGTGTTCGGTCCCTTTCACGGTAGGCGCCCCGAAGTCGCCTTCCTACCCCGTTTCCTGTTCGCGCAAGAATTCGTCTCTGATCGCTTGCAGCGCAGTCCGCATTTCCTCGCCGGAGAGTGCTGCGTGAAAGAAGCCGCTGAACGTGTCGACGTACTCCTTGATGTCCCGGGGGTCGGTCACCACGACCTCGGCGTGGACGGTCTCGACCGTGACCAGTTTCTCGTCCCTGATCACAAAGGAGTGGGAGGGAAAGTCGCTCTGGCGCGCCGACTGGGAAACGACGCGTATGTCAACGGTGGGAAGCCGGGACAGCGAGATCAGCCGGTCGATCTGGCCGGCCATGACGGCTGATGAGGCGATCCGCCAGCGGCACACCGACTCGGTGATGACGAAGCGTAGTTCCTTGGTGCTGTCGTAGAGGACTTGCTGTCGGTCCAGTCGGGCGGCCAGCGTGCGCGCCTGCGAATCCGCGGTCAGTCCATACCTGGCTATCACCGCCCTGATGTACTCAGGGGTCTGGAGAAGCCCGGGGATGAGCGCGGGCTGGAAGACCCGTAGCAGAGCCATCTGCCGATCCAGCGCCTGAACCTGCTGCTGACCTTTGTGGAACCCGGTGCGCGCCAGAAGCCGCCACGCGATGACCTCGGTGGCGGCGGTTCTGGCCGCCTCCATGTATTCGGCTGTGGCCTGTTCGGAGACGCCGATGGCCGTGAGGATGCTCTGCACGTCTACGACGCTCGGGGTGAGCTTCCCGGTCTCGATCTTGCTGATCTTGCTGGCGGACATGGAAGCGCTACGGGCAACCGCCTTGGCCTCCTTTCCGGATGCCTTACGCAGTTCCCGTAGCGCTGCCCCGAGTTCGGTCTTTCTCACTCTTCCCCGTACTGCTCCCACCACGTCACGAACGGCCGCGCATGACGGAGCGCCCTGTTCCGGTGCTCGACGAACTCCGCTGCTCTGGCGGGCGGGAGGACCTTGGCGCCGAGGAACCCACCTGACGTGTCGTAGTTCATCGTCGCCGCCTCTTCATCGTCGAACAACCAGAAGTCCCCTACTCCGTCGAGCGGGTTGGCTTTCCCGGTCGTGTCGAGGATGAAGAACTCCTCGCCCGCGGTCGCGTTCTTCCGGTAGCCCCAACCCAGCTCGAACCGAAGATACGGAGTCAGGGGGCGGCTGAGTACGTGCACCCGGTAGATCCGCTTGCCGACCGATGCCGCCGCCCGAACCTCTTCCACCCAATCGGCGTTGTAGTCTGCCGGTTGGGGATCGCCGGAAACATACTGTCGAAAGGCGTCGACATTACCGGACCCGCTGTAGTCGTCCAGCGTCTCGAGCCGGAACGCCTCGCGCTTGAAAGAGTCGAAGAGGTCGCCGAGAGACCTAGAAGACACCATCGGCGATGGCCTTCTTCAGCAGTTCCACCGGAATTTCTACGACTCCCTCGCCTTGCGGCATGGTGAGCCCGTGCTCGTCTCCCGTGTAACCCTGGACCAGGAGCGTGCCCCTGTCGGTCTGGTAGAGCGTCGGGCAGTCCTTCTTGTCACAGATCTTGGCGAGCACGGTGACCTGCATCGGCATCCCCTTTCCGGTGGTGTGCTGTCGATGCTCCGGGCTACGCGAGTGCCCGGTCAAGGCCGGGTATGTGCCGGAACGGGAAACCCGCGGAGTTGCGGCAGACCGCAGCGCACGTGACCGCCTGCCGTCATGTCAAGGAACGCATGACGGCAGGGGCTCGGGCCGGGCGCATGGGGCGGGTCGGGTCAGGCGGTGAGGGTGTCGGTGTCCTTGTAGGTGACGCCGTCCTTCATGACCAGCAGGACGTTCGCGGGGTCGCCGAGGGAGCCGATGTCCTCGAGCGGGTTGCCGCGGGCGATCACGATGTCGGCGCGCTTTCCGGGCTCCAGGGTGCCGATCTCGCCCGCGCGTCCGAGGAGTTCAGCCGCCTCGCTGGTCCCGGCCAGCACCGCGCCCATCGGGGTCATGCCGCACTCCACCAGGTACCCGAGTTCCCGCAGGTTGGTGCCGTGCTCGGCGATGCCGCAGTCGGTGCCCATCGCGACCCGCACCCCGCGCTCGATGGCGCGCGGGATGTGCCGGCGCGCGACCTCCTGCCAGTGCTTCTTCTTCGCGTACGCCCAGGGCGCGGCCTTCGCCGGGTCCGGGTCGGTGTTGGCGGTGCTGAGGGTCGGGACGAGGAAGGTGCCCTGCGCCAGCATCAGGTCGATGGCCTCGTCGTCGATCTCGTAGCCGTGCTCGATGCTGGCGACGCCGCCGCGGACGGCGTTGAGTATCCCGTCGCGGCCCTGGGCGTGGGCGGCGACCTTCTTTCCCCGGTGGCCGGCGGCGATCTGCGTGATGGTGCGGATCTCGTCCTCCAGGAAACCGTCGTCGTCGGGCTGGTCGGTCGGGCTCCACACGCCGCCGGTCGCCGCGATCTTGACGCAGTCGGCGCCCTGCCGCAGCACCTCCCGTACCGCGTTGCGGCACTCGGCGATTCCGTCGGCGAGCCGCGCCATGCCGTTGGCGCTGGGGCGGCTGTCGTTGCCGGCCCGGAAGTCGCCATGGCCGCCGGTCGGGCTGAGCATGGAGACCGCGACCAGCAGCCGGGGGCCGACCAGCAGACCGGATTCGACCGCCCGCCGGTGTCCGGCGTCGGCGCCGCCGAGGTCCCGCGCGGTGGTGACGCCGGCTTCGAGCGTCTGCTTCATCCGCGGCCCGGACAGGAAGGTGAGCAGGGTGTGCGGCATGGTGGCGAGCTCGGCGTGGCTCAGCGCCGAGGTCCCGGGGGCGGCCATGTGGACGTGGCAGTCGATGAAGCCCGGAAGGATCGCGTCGCCGCGTACGTCGATGCGCCGGGTGCCGGCCGGGACGGAGCACTCCCCGGTCGGGCCCGCCCACCGGACGAGCCCGTCCTGGACGAGCACCGCTCCGTCGCGTACCGGCTCACCCCCGGTGCCGTCGATGAGCAGGCCGTTGTGCAGGAGTACGGAGGTGGAGGGGGCGGGCATGCTGGGGTTCCTTCCCTGGAGTGGGCGCGCGAGGGCGGGTCGGTGGGGCAGTCAGGCAGCGGGGCAGTGAGGCGGCGGGGCAGCGGTCAGTCGACGGATGACCGGGGGCGGGCCACGACCGTCGCGGAGACCGCGACGAGGATCGAGACGCCGGCGCAGCACCACCACACGGTGGTGTAGGCGTGGATGGTCGGGATCTCCGTGCCCTTGAAGGTGATGGCGGTGAGGATGGCCGCGAAGATCGCTCCGGCGACCGAACCGCCCACGGTCTTGGCGGTGTTGTAGATGCCGGTGGCGATGGAGGTGCGCTCCTGCGGACTGGACTCGACGATCAGGACCGGCATCGCGCTGAGCGCCAGGCCGACGCCCAGGCCGTTGATGATGTTCACCACGACGAACTGCCAGGGCTTGTCGTGGGCCTCGATCAGGAAGACGTAGCCGATCGCCATGAGGACTCCGCTGACGGCGAGGACAGCGCGTCCGCCGAGGAGTTTGAAGAGCCGGGAGGCGAACAGCGAGGCGACGAAGGCCATCACACCGGACGGCAGCATCAGCCACGCGATTCCCAGGGCGTCGTACCCGAATCCGTAGCCGAGCTTGTCACCGGGGGAGGAGACGAAGAGGACCGCGGCGGTCTGGGCGCCGAAGAGCGCGGTGCCGAGCAGGAAGCTCGCCGCGTACACGGGGAACAGGGTGCGCCGCACGGAGAGCCGGATGTCGACGATCGGTTCGGCGACGCGGAGTTCGACCAGCACCCAGGCGACCAGCGTGAGGGCGGCGACGGCGAACAGCGTCATGGTGTACGCGTCGGTCCAGCCCCACTTGGGGCCCTGGGAGATGCCGAGCAGCAGGGTGGCGAGTCCGACGCTGAGGAGTCCGGCGCCGACCCAGTCGACCTTGCCCTGGGCGCGCACCTTCGACTCGGGCACGAGGAAGAAGACGACTCCGGCGCACAGGACGGTGACGGCGGCCGGAATCCACAGCACGCCGTGCACGGAGGAGATGGCCTGCCGCAGCAGTCCGGCGACGACCATGCCGGCGCTGGCGCCGAAGGTCAGCGCGCCGACGAGCATGGCGATGGCGCTGCGGCCGCCCGCGGTGTCCAGCCGGTCGCGGACCAGGCCGATCTCCAGCGGCAGCAGCGCGGCGAGCGGGCCTTGCAGGACCCGGCCGACCAGCAGCACCTCGAACGAGGGAGACAGGGCGACCAGGACCGAGCCGGCGGCGAGGCACAGGACGGCGATACGGAGCAGCCGTCTATGGCCGTACAT
The DNA here is from genome assembly GCF_040702025.1 of Streptomyces sp. NPDC088194. Classification (NCBI taxonomy): domain Bacteria; kingdom Bacillati; phylum Actinomycetota; class Actinomycetes; order Kitasatosporales; family Streptomycetaceae; genus Streptomyces; species Streptomyces sp. NPDC088194. Next base: position 82,781 of record NZ_JBFBIV010000016.1, read on the forward strand.
GTCCCCGAGGCGGCCGAACAGCGGCACGGAGACCGCGGCGGCGAGGAGCTGCGCCGCGTTGACCCAGTTGAGGTCGCCCGCGCTGACGTGCAGTACGGAGCCGAGTTCCGGCAGCAGGGCCGGCATCATGCCCTGGATGATGCCGCTGGTCAGCTCGACGAAGACCAGGAAACCCACGACCGCGGCGACACGGGCGCCGTCGAGGCCGGGAGCGTCGGCGCCCGCGGTGGGCTGGGTACGCAACATGGGTTCTCCACTTGGGCACGGCCGCGCGCGCAGGCGACACGGCAGAGGGTGAGGTGAGGGTTTCGGGGTTTCGGGCGGAGCCGGGGGCGCCGCTTTCCGGGTGGCCGGGATCGGCGGGCCGGTGCTGGAGCGGCAGGCGCAGGTGCAGGTGTTGGAGCGGCCGGGGTCGGCGGGCGGTGCTGGGTGACCGGGGTGACCGGGGTGACCGGGGTGACCGGGGGTGGCCGGGGTCGGCCGGTCGGTTCCGGAGTGGCAGGTACTGGAGTGGCCGCGGTCAGGCGGCGGTACTGGGGTGGCCGGGGTCAGGCGACCGGCTGCCGGCCGGCGTCGTTGAGCATGCGGGACACGGCCCTGATCACGGCCAGGTCGGCCGGTCCCGCAGTGATGCCGAGAGCGGCCAGCGCGGCCTCGGCACCGTCGTCGCCGTCGCCGTCGCCGGGTGCGCGCGCGGGTGGCGCGGCGGGCACGGGTTCCGGCCGGGTGTGCTCCGGGTCCCGGAGCGGGGCGGGCCGTTGCCGTGGGTCCGGCGCGGCCCGGCGCAGATGCCAGGTGGTGGCGGACTGGAAGGTCTCGCCCGCGGCGATCAGGGTGTGCTCGCCGCCGCGACGAGCGACCAGTTGGAGGGAGAGCGGGAGCCCGGCCGGGTCGGCGCCCATGGGCAGCGCGAGGGCCGGGAAGCCGGTGGGGTTCCACACCGCGGTGAGGTTGAGCTCGTCACCGGGCGCGGTCTCCTGGGTGTACGGGCGCGCGCTTGCGGGCCAGGTCGGGGTGGCGATCAGGTCCACACCTCCGGGTCCGTCCATCCGCTCCAGCAGCAGCGCGGTGAGCCGTTCGCGGTTGTGCTGGACGCGCAGGTAGACGTGGGCCGGCAGGAGCGCCCCGGCGGCGGCCAGCCGGCGAAAGCCCCGGCCGTGCCCGTCCCAGTCGGCGGCGAGCCGTTCGCCGTGGACGGCGAACGCCTCGGCGAGCATGGTGACCGCGTTGACGGCGAGCAGCGCGCCGAACTCCGGAAGCTCGAACTCCCGCACCTCGGCGCCGAGTTCGCGCAGCGTCCGCAGGGCGTCCTGGAACGCGGCGCGGCACGGCGGCGTGATCGCCGGCCCGTCGAGCAGCCCGAACGGTACGCCGACGCGCAGCCCGCGCACTCCTTCGGCGGTGGGCGTGCGCGGCGCCTGCCCGGTCATCGCGTCCAGCAGGAGCCCGCAGTCGCGGGCGCTGACCGCCATCGGGCCCAGTACGTCCTGGGAGGGGCTGAGCGGCACGCAGCCGTCGTTGGGCAGCAGCCCGGAGGTGGTCTTCAGGCCGGTGGCGCCGCAGAGCGCGGCGGGCAACCGCACGCTGCCTGCCGTGTCGCTGCCGAGGGCTCCCAGGAAGAGCCCGGCGGCGATGCCCGCGCCGTTGCCGGTGCTCGATCCGCCGGTCCACCGCTCCGGGTCCCACGGGTTGCGGGGCACCGGGAACGGATGGGCGGGGTCGGGGCGGCCCATGGCGTACTCGACCATGGTGGTCTTCCCGAGGACCACCGCTCCCGCCGCGCGCAGCCGGGCGACGGCCGGCGCGTCGCACCCGCGCCACCAGAGCGGGTCGTGGACGGGGCTCTGCGCGGTGGGCGACCCCTCGACGGTGGCGAGGTTGTCCTTGACGGCGAGCGGCAGCCCGTGCAGGGCGCCGCGCTCACCCGCCGGGACACGGTCGGCGGCGTCGGCGGCCGCGAGCGCCTGTTCCGGGAAGCGCGTCACGTACACACCGAGCAGCGGATCGAGCAGTTCGGCGTCGGCGAGCGCGGACTCGACGAGTTCACGGCTGCCGACGGTGCCCGACTGCAGAGCCGAGGCGGCCTCGGCGAGGGTGGCGAAAGGCTGCGGCACGCGGCACCTCGGGGCTGGGGATGTGGCTGGATTCACTGGATTCGGTGAAGTACGGCGATGCTAGTCTCCGATCAGAAAGCGGCCACGGATTGCATGTTTCTGTCAGATGCCGAGGCTGAATCCGGTTTTTTCCCACAGCGCCCCGGGGGCACGGACCCCAAAGGACTCCTTCATGGCTGAAAACCTGCCCTCGCTCAGCGAGCTGGACCTCGCCCTGGTCAACGCCCTGCAGATCAATCCACGCGCGCCCTGGATCGATCTGGCCAAGGCGCTGGACGTGGATGCCGCGACCGTGGCCCGGCGGTGGGAGCGGCTGCGGGCGGCCGGGCACGCCTGGGTGACGGCCTACCCGTACGGCGGCTCCGGCGCCGGCGCGCTGATCGAGATCGACTGCGCGCCCGGGCAGGCCGGAGCGGTGGCGGAACTGCTGTCGGCGGACCCGCACGCGGTGACCGTGGAGCACGCGGCGGGCGGTCGCGACCTGCTGGTCACCGCGATGGCCACCAGTTTCGGCGCGCTGTCGGGCTACATCGTGGACCGGCTCGGCACGATCCCCGGGATCACCGCGACCCGGGCGCACCTGGTCACCCGCAGCTACACGGAGGGCAGCGTGTGGCGGCTGACCAGTCTGAGCCGCTCGCAGCAGGAGGTGCTGGCCGCTTCCCGCCGGTCGGCCCTGGGGGACGGGCAGCCGCTGCCCGAGTACGCCGAGCTCGTCACGGCGATAGGGGAGAACGGCCGGATGTCGCTGAGCGAGCTGGCCGCGGAGCTCGACGTGTCGGTGAACACGGCGAGCCGCCGGCTGAACCGGCTGCTGGAATCGGGCCGGCTGGTGCTCCGCTGCGACCTGGCCCGCTCGCTGTCCGGTTCACCGGTCGCGGTGACCTTCTTCGGCTCCGCGCCCGCCGAGCACCTGGACGCCACCGCGCGCGAGCTGGCCAAGCTCCCGGAGATCAGGCAGTGCCTGGGACTGGCCGGGCCGCAGAACCTGATCGCGACGGTCTGGGTCGCCTCACTGGTCGACGCCCAGGCCCTGGAGGTGCGCCTCGCCACCACCCTGCCGCATCTGCGCATAGTCGACCGTGCGGTCGCGCTGCGTGCGGTCAAGCTGATGGGACGCCTGCTGGACCCGGACGGCCGCGCGATCGGGTTCGTGCCCATCAACCTCCTGGAGTGACAGCCGGCCGCGCGCTCACGATCGCGGTGGCGCGTCAGCCGCGGTCAGACGGTGGGAAGTTCGCCGGTGCGTATCGCGGTGATGAACGCGGTCCAGGCGGTGGGCGTGAAGGCGAGAGCGGGGCCGTGGGGGTTCTTGGAGTCGCGGACGGGGACGGTGCCCTGCACGGCGAGGCGGGAGGGCGCCCACTCGACGCAGTTGCCGCCCTCGCCGCCGCTGTAGCTGCTCTTGATCCAGGCGGTGCCGGTGGGGTCGGGGGTGTGGCTCATCTGGTGTGCTCCTCCGCGATGCTTCGGATGAGGGACAACGAGTCCTGCGGGGACGCGGCCGCGGCGCGGAGCCGGTCGTACGCCGTCCTGGCGCTCTCCACCGCTTCCGCTGACTCGTCCACATGTCCCGCGTTGCGGGTCTCGGAGTACACCACCCGCGTCCCGTCCCATGACGACAGTAGGATAAAGGGCGCGGAAGATGTCGGGGCTCCCGCCGAGAAGGGCAGGACCTGCACGGTGATGTGCGGGTTCGCCGCCCGCAGCACCAGGTGCTCCAACTGCGCGGCCATCACGGCCCGTCCGCCGACCTCCGTGCGCAGCACTGCCTCGTGCAGGATCACCCACAGCAGCGGTGGCCGCTCGCCCTCCATCACGCGGTACCGCTGCCGCCTCGCCTCGACCCGCGTCTCGATCTGCCCGTCGTCCTCGCGGGGGTTGGCCGCGCGGAAGGTCGCCTCCGCGTACTCCGGAGTCTGCAACATGCCCATCAGTAAGGTGCTTGAGTAGTCGCAGATCTCCTTCGCGCCCTGCTCCAGCTTCACGTACGGCACGAACCAACCCGCGTGGCCGCGCTCGGTCACCCGCTCCCGTAACCGCGTGAAGAAGCCCGACGTCCCGAAGATGCGGTCGCACGCCTTCACGAACTGCTCCGACGCGAGGAGCTGCCCGCTCTCCACCCGGGTCACGTAAGGCCGTTCGTACCCCGTCTGCTCGGCGAGCTGCTGCTGCGTCAATCCCAGGTGCTCCCGGGCGAATCTGACCTCCTGGCCCAGATACGCCGCGCCGTCCTTCCGGCCTTGCTGCCACCGGTCCTTCTCCTGAATGTCCGTCACTTCGGCACCCCCGAAACGTCGATGGTTCCGAACCGTTCGGAACCAGTTCACCCCTGGTCGGCCAGGGCCGTCCCCGCAAAGCTGACCGAGACGGGCCGACCTCGGAAGGACGATCGTCCGATTCCCTCCGCATTTGAGAGCTTATGGGCCGATCGAGCCCGCAGGGAAGGAAAACGAACGCAATTAGCCCTTTCGAGCTAACGTTCGATATCTGCCGCTCCGTCATGCCTCCCCGACACCTCGTCATGTCCTCCCACACCGCCTGGACATGCCGCGGCCCCCGCCCTCCGGGGTGAGCCGGGGGACAGGGGCCGAGGTCGCGGTCGAGCGGGGAAGCGGTCGAGCGGGGAAGGGGTCGAGCGGGGAAGCGGGGAAGCGGGGAAGCGGGGGAAAGGCGTCAGGCGCCCGGGCGGACGGGGATGGAGGTGAAGGTGGGGGAGGGGGCGGGGTCCTGGAAGAAGTCGTTGCCCTTGTCGTCGACGACGACGAACGCCGGGAAGTCCTCGACCTCGATCTTCCAGACGGCCTCCATCCCGAGTTCCGCGTATTCGAGGACGTCGACCTTCTTGATGCAGTCCTGGGCGAGGCGGGCCGCAGGGCCGCCGATGGAGCCGAGGTAGAAACCGCCGTGCGCGGCACACGCGTCGGTGACCTGCTGGGAGCGGTTGCCCTTGGCGAGCATGACGAACGAGCCGCCGGCGGCCTGGAACTGCTCGACGTACGCGTCCATGCGGCCGGCCGTGGTGGGTCCGAAGGACCCGGAGGCGTAACCCTCGGGGGTCTTCGCGGGGCCCGCGTAGTAGACGGCGTGGTCGCGCAGGTACTGCGGCATCCCCTCGCCCGCGTCCAGCCGCTCCTTGATCTTGGCGTGCGCGATGTCGCGCGCGACGACCAGCGGCCCGGAGAGCGAAAGCCGGGTCTTGACCGGGTACTTGGTCAGCTCGGCGCGGATCTCGTCCATCGGCCGGTTGAGGTCGATGCGGACCACGTCGTCGTCGAGGTGCTCGTCGGTGGTCTCCGGCAGGAAGCGCGCCGGGTCGGTCTCCAACTGCTCCAGGAAGACACCCTCCGCGGTGATCTTCGCGAGCGCCTGGCGGTCGGCGGAGCAGGACACCGCGATCGCCACCGGGCAGGACGCGCCGTGCCGCGGCAGCCGCACCACGCGCACGTCGTGGCAGAAGTACTTCCCGCCGAACTGCGCCCCGATCCCGATCTTCTGGGTCAGCTCGAAGACCTGCTGCTCCAGCTCCTTGTCCCGGAAGCCGTGCCCGGCCGGGGACCCTTCGGCGGGCAGCTCGTCGAGGTAGTGCGCGGAGGCGTACTTCGCCGTCTTCAGCGCGAACTCCGCGCTGGTGCCGCCGACCACGATCGCCAGGTGGTACGGCGGGCAGGCGGCCGTACCCAGCGAGCGGATCTTCTCCTCCAGGAAGCGCATCATCGACGCCTCGTTCAGCACCGCCTTCGTCTCCTGGTAGAGGAAGGACTTGTTGGCGCTGCCACCGCCCTTCGCCATGAACAGGAACTTGTACGCGCCGCCGTCGGTGGCGTACAGCTCGATCTGGGCGGGCAGGTTGGAGCCGGTGTTCTTCTCCTCCCACATGGTCAGCGGGGCCATCTGGGAGTAGCGCAGGTTCAGCTTGGTGTACGCGTCGTAGATGCCGCGGGAGAGCGCTTCCTCGTCGCCGCCCTCGGTCAGCACCTGCTGGCCGCGCTTGCCCATCACGATCGCGGTGCCGGTGTCCTGGCACATCGGGAGCACGCCGGCCGCCGCGATGTTCGCGTTCTTCAGCAGGTCCAGGGCGACGAAGCGGTCGTTCGGGCTGGCCTGCGGGTCGTCGAGGATGCGGCGGAGCTGGGCGAGGTGGGTCGGGCGCAGGTAGTGCGAGATGTCGTGCATGGCCTCGGCGGCCAGACGCCGCAGCGCCTCGGGCTCCACCTTCAGGAAGGTGCGGCCGTCCGCCTCGAACGTGCTGACGCCTTCGGCGGTGACCAGGCGGTACGAAGTGGGGTCCGCACCGAGCGGAAGCAGATCCGTATAGGTGAACTCGGGCATATGCGGCAATCCTCACTCGGCTGCGTCGACGCTGAAGCATATTCAGAGTAATTCCCCCGCACCCCGCCTCCGCCGCGGGGCCGGGTCCCCCGGCGGAGGGCCCGCCGGGCGTCGCGGGGGGTCCTGGCCGAGGTGATACGGGGCGCCCTCGCCGAAGCAGGTGCGGGCCGATTTCCCGCGCCCCCTAAGGGAGCGCTCAGGGGGCCCTCGGGGTAGTCGCGATCTATCGCGTCTGTGGACGGCTGTGTACGGTGGTCGGGTGGACGAATCGCCGCTCCAGAAGCGCTCGCAGCCCGCGGAAACGCCCGACCGCCCCAGCCCGGCGACCAGCCCCGCCGCCCCGGCGGTCCCGCAGACGGCCGGCGGCGCCCTGCGAGCCTCGGACGCCGACCGCGACCGGATCGCCGACATCCTGCGCGAGGCCCTCGCCGAGGGCCGCCTCGACGCGGAAGAGCACTCCGAGCGGCTGGACCGGGTCTACGCCGCGAAGACCGTCGGCGAACTGGAGCCGCTGGTAGGGGACCTGCCCGCGGGCCGGGTGACCGCCGCGACGGCGCCCTCGGCCGCGGCGCGCTCGTATGCGGGCGAGCCGCTTGGCGAGAACCCCACCCTGGTCGGCATCCTCAGCGGGGCGGAACGCAAGGGCCGTTGGCGGGTCGGCAACCGGATCACCGCGGTCGCGGTCATGGGCGGGATCGAGATCGACCTGACCGAGGCGACGTTCACCTCGCCGGAACTGGTCATCCACTGCACCGCGGTCATGGGTGGCATCAGCATCAAGGTCCCGGAGAACGTCACGCTGCAAGGCAGTGGCGTGATCGGCATCATGGGCGGCGCCGACGTGCGGGCCTTCGAGGCCCCCGACCCGCACGCGCCGACGGTCCGGGTCGTGGGCGTCGCTTTCTGGGGTGGGGTCGAGGCCAAGGCCAAGCGCGGCAAGAAGGTCGTCGACTGGGCGAAGAAGCGGCTCGAAGGCTGACGGCGGTGGCCGCGGTGGCCGCGGTGACGGCGTACGTGGTGACGGTGGCGGCCGGTACGGCACGGCCGGACGTCACTTGACCCGGTTTTCTGGTCCGTTCCGACCGACCCGACACGGCTGACGCCGCCCTGACGCGGACGCCGGCCCGCCCCTCCCTTGCGGCTCGCACGCGAAGCCCGGCTCCGACTCCTCGCCCCAACTCCCGCCCGCCCCCGGCATTCCGGACGACCCGGGCGGCGCACGCCGGAGCGATGGTCGTACGCGGGAACGAACACGGTGCGCATGAAGTCGCGCACAGCGGGTAGGGGAACGGCACGCCGCCGCACGGCAGCTCCGCCCAGCTTCGCCCGGGCGCCGGGCAGCGACGGGCAAGCGTGGCAATCTCCCCCAGAGCCGCGCCTGGGGGACCCCCAACGCCGTCGTCAGGAGTTTCCCGTGCTTCAACCGATCGAGCCCGCCACGGACCTCACGCTCCCGCCCGGACACCCGCGGGATCTGGGCGGCCCCTGGCACTCGGAGGCCGCCTGCCGAAGCGACGAGGCGGGGCTGTTCTTCGCTCCGTCGAAGGAGCCGACGGCGGCCCGGCTGTCGCGCGAGGAAGCCGCCAAGCGGGTCTGCGCGCGGTGCCCGGTGATGCTCGAATGCCGTGAACACGCCCTGCTCCAGCCGGAGCCGTACGGAGTGTGGGGCGGCATGACCGCCGCCGAGCGCCGCGTGGTGCTCGCCCGCAGGCGCCGCCGCGAGGTCGAACTCCAGCACGCGGCCCCCCGCATCGCCGCCGCCGGCTGAGCACCGCCGGCCGCGGGTGGCGGTCGGCGGTGCCCACAAGGAGTCGTCCAGGGAGCCGTCCAGGAGTCGTCAGGGAGCCGTCAGGACACCAGCGAGGACCGTAGATCGCCCATCGGGACGGAGAAGACGATCCGCTGCCGTACCACCGTGCCGGTCGTCGGGTACGTGCCGTCCGGGGCCGCGGCCCACTCCGTCTGCGCCCAGACCTGGTTCTGGTCGGCCATGAAGGTCATCCCCTCCGAGTGTTGTGCCCAGGAGTGCTCGGCGGCGGTGCCGGCGCTGGTGCTGCCGCCGGTCGAGGTGGTCTCGTGTGCCGCGGTCTGCGCTCCGGTGGCAGGCAGCGGAACCCGCCATGGAATGCCGTGTACCCCCGGACTGCCCAGCGAATCAGCGGTGTAGACGACTCTCTCGCCGTTCTCGGTCTGATTCAGCGTGCCTTGGATGCCGACGATGTCCGTGTCGTACACGTCGATCGGATCGGCGTGGCCGGCGCTGTTCACGGCGATGGGCATCAGGCGGCTGGTCGGCGCGAGCTTGTAGCGCCAGATCCGGGAGGTCGCCCCGACCGTACCCGAGGAGACCCACTCGTTGGCGACCAGCGTGTAGGGGTCCTGGGACCGGTCCATGGACAGCCCGTCGAAGCAGGGCAGCCGGTCGGCGCTGTGGTCGTTGTAGGAGCAGGCCGAGGTGACGCCGTACGACCCGATGGCCGGCCAGAAGTACTGGTAGCCGTGGGCCGATACCTGGCTGCCGTTGTGGCCGATCCAGGAGGCGTTGGTGTTCGCCTGGTAGATGTGCTTGGTCGAGAAGACGTAGATCGCGTTGTGGTGCGGGTCGCCGTCGAGCGACGCGGTGACCAGCAGCTTGTCGCCCCACCACACCATGCCGCCCATGTGCGAGGGGAAGCGGGTGAAGTTCGTGCCGCCGGCGGTGGGGATGACCGGCAGCACCCACCGGTAGCCGAGCTTGTTCGGCGACCCGTCGGTGTCGTTGATCACCGCGATGCGCCCCATGGCGGTGGTCTTGGGGGCGCTGGCCCAGCCGGAGAGCAGCACGCGGTCGGTCCCCCACACGCCGTCGCTGTCGGCGTCGCCGGAGGAGGTCATGCCCTGCGGCGAAAAGCTCTGCGTGGCGGCGTCGCCGGCGTCCCAGCAGTACGCGCTGCTCGCGGTCGGGGTGAGGGGCACAGTGTCCTTCTCGTCGGCGGTGCAGTCGCCGCCGGTGACCGTGTGCAGGTGGTGGTTCACGGTGTTCGCGATGGTGTGGATGCTGCTGTTGGCGAAGGTGTCGTCCATCGCCTGCTGCGACGCGTCCGACACGCGGTGCACCGTCAGTTCGAGTTTCGCCGCCGCCGCGGCCGAGGCGCGGACCGCCTTGCCCGGGGTTCCGGGCGACGCGCTCGCCGAGCCCGCGGCGCCCAAGGAGGCGAGGCCGAGCGCGAGCGCCGCGATCCCCACCGCCGTGACGCGGCCGGCCAGCCGCCACCTGCCCGCCCGGGACCGGCCCTCGCGGGTCCCCGTCCCGGTCCTTGTCCCCCTCGTCGTCCCTATCTTCCTTGCCTTTGTCTCCGGTGCTCTTCCGTCCCCGTCGACACGCTTCACTGGTACGCCTCTCCGTCGCCTTCAGTCGGGCGGACGGATGCCCCCGCGTCCAAGTTCCCCACGTGGACACCCCCCGGCGAAGGGGAACGCTATCGCGCCGGGTGGCAGCGGTGAAGGGCGTCACGGTCGGGTGCGGGACCGGCGCCTCACGTACATACGTACGCACGCACGCGTACGCGTGGCCGAGGGACGCAGGCGGCCGGCGACGCGGGCGCGCCACCCGTCGCGACGGATGGCGGGCAGCGCCCGGCCCGGCTCGCCTGGCGTCCTCTTCCCCTACCGGGGCGGTCGGTCGGCGGTCGGTCGGCGGTGAACAGGCGGGGAACAGGCGGGGAGCAGGCGGTCAGTTCGCCCGGTCGAAGTCGATCGCGCTGTACGCCCGCAGCTTCGACAGCCGGTGCACCGAGTCGATCTGCCGGATCGTGCCGGACTTCGACCGCATCACCAGGGAGGAGGTGGTGGCCGTCTCCGCCCGGTAGCGCACGCCGCGCAGCAGTTCGCCGTCGGTGATGCCGGTCGCCACGAAGAACACGTTGTCGCCGCTGACCAGGTCCGTGGTGTGCAGCACGCGGTCCAGGTCGTGGCCCGCGTCCAGCGCCTTGCGCCGCTCCGCGTCGTCCTTCGGCCACAGCCGGCCCTGGATCGTGCCGCCCATGCAGGCCATCGCGCAGGCGGTGATGATGCCCTCCGGGGTGCCGCCGATGCCCAGCAGCATGTCGACGCCGGTGCCTTCGCGGGCCGCCATGATCGCGCCCGCCACGTCGCCGTCCGCGATGAACTTGATCCGCGCGCCGGTCTCCCGGATCTGCCGGGCCAGCTCGTCGTGGCGCGGCCGGTCGAGCACCACGACCGTCACGTTCTCGGGGGCGATGCCCTTCGCCTTCGCCACCCGGCGGATGTTCACCGCGGGCGGCGCGGTGATGTCCACGAACTCGGCCGCCTCCGGGCCGACCACCAGCTTGTCCATGTAGAAGACCGCCGACGGGTCGTACATCGTGCCGCGGTCGGCCGCCGCGAGCACCGACACGGCGTTCGGCATGCCCTTGGCGGTCAGCGTGGTGCCGTCCACCGGGTCCACGGCGACGTCGCACTCCGCACCCGTGCCGTCGCCGATCCGCTCGCCGTTGTAGAGCATCGGCGCTTCGTCCTTCTCGCCCTCGCCGATGACCACCACGCCGTTCATCGACACGGTGTGCACGAGGGTGCGCATGGCCTTGACGGCGGCGCCGTCCGCTCCGTTCTTGTCGCCTCGGCCCACCCAGCGGGCCGAGGCCATCGCGGCGGCCTCGGTGACCCGGACCAGTTCCAGGGCGAGGTTGCGGTCGGGTGCCTCCGGACTCACTTCGAGCTGCGGAGGCAAGTGCTGTTCGGTCATCACGCGCACCTTTCTGTACGGGGACGGCCGGAAAATGAGGGTGCTGCGACCTTATCGGGTGAACTGCAAATCTGAGCAGGGGACATGTCACATGAGCAGCCGCCAACTCTTCGGGTACCCGGCGGACGGGCCGCAAACGCCCATGGGGGACGATAGGGCGCGTGGCAGCGGACAAGCGTGGTGGCAACAAGACGATCCGGGACCTGGTCCTGTCGATGCTCGTGCTCGGGGTCGTCGTCTACCTGATCTATCTGTTCATCCCGCACGACTCCAAGGAGACCCCGGTCAAGACGGAGACGGTCGGGTACAGCGTGGAGCTGAAGCAGGCGAGGCGGGACGCGCCCTACCCGGTGGCCGGCCCCGAAGGGCTCAGCGCGAAGTGGCACGCCACCTCCGTCACGTACTCCGCGGGCGACCGCCGCAACGTGACCTGGCACCTCGGTTTCATCGACCCCGACCAGCAGTACGTGGCGCTGGAGCAGTCCAACGGCGACCCGACCGGGTTCATCAGCCAGGTGACGATCAACGCGCACCGCGACGCAGGGCGTACGGTCGCGGTCGGCGGGACGAGCTGGCAGTACTACACCGGCGGGCGTTACGACGCGCTGGTGCGCGAGGAGAAGGGCGTCACCACGGTGGTGCTCGGTACGGCGCCGGACGCCCAGCTCCAGCGCTTCGCGGCGACCCTCAAGCCGTAAGCGGCTTCCGGCCCGCCGGCGCCCTCAGGCCGTGAGCCGGACCTGGCCGTGGGCGGGGCCTTGCCGTGGGCGGATGGGGCGCTATTCGGGCTCGGCGCCCTCCGCCTCTTCGGGGTCCTCCGCTGCCAGCGCGGCGTCCAGCCGGGCCCGGGCGCCCTCCAGCCAGCGCCGGCAGACCTTGGCCAGCTCCTCGCCCCGCTCCCACAAGGCGAGCGACTCCTCCAAGGTCGCGCCACCCGCTTCCAGGCGGCGCACCACGTCCACGAGCTCGTCGCGGGCCTGTTCGTAGCCGAGTACGGCGCTGGTGGATTCCTCGTCTGCCATGCCCGCAAGCCTAGGGCGTACCGCGGACAGTCCCGGGCGGCGCGGAGCGAGGTCGCTCCGGGGACCGGATCTCCAGCATCAGGCACCCCGTCCTCGTCCGGTAGGGGCCGTGCGGCATGCCCGGCGGGCGGGAGGCGTAGTGCCCCGCGGTGAAGGTGCGGCCGAGGGTGAGGTCCTCCAACTCGCCCTCCAGCAGGTACACCTCCTCGTAGTAGGGGTGCCGGATCACGCCCGCCGCGGAGGTGTCGAGCCCGGGCTCCCAACGGGCCAGCCGGGTCTGCTCGACCGCCGGATCGGGCCCGGCGGACAGCGGCCGCTCGCTCACCCCGGGCGCGCCCTCGGCCGCGCGCCACGGCACCCCCGCCGTGTCGTGGAACTCGCGCTCGTCCTTCATCGCCCGCCCTCTTCCGGCATCAGCCCGCCCTCTTCCGCTCGGTTCGCGCTTCAGTTCCCCTGGACCCGCACCGTGAAGTCGCCCTCCGCGACGCGGGCGCGCAGCGTGTCGCCGTCGGCGACCTCGGCCGGGTCGCGGACCGCCGCGCCGTCCTCGCGCTGGAGGACCGCGTAGCCGCGGCGGAGGGTGGCCGCGGGGGAGAGGGCGACGACGCGGGCGAGGGTGTGGGTGAGGTCGGCGTCGGCCCGGTCGAGCAGGTGCCCCAGGGTGCGCCGGGCCCGGTCCACCCGGTCGGCGACCTCCGCCTCGCGCTGCTCGACCATCCGGTACGGCGCCGCGAGGGCGGGACGGCTGAGCGCCGCCTCAAGGCCGCGCTCCTCCCGGTCGAGGATGCCGCGCAGCACCCGCAGCGCCCGGTCCCGTACCAACTGGACGCGGGCCAGCTCCTCCCGCACGTCCGGCACGATCCGCTTGGCGGCGTCCGTGGGGGTGGACGCGCGCAGGTCGGCGACCAGGTCGAGCAGCGGCGTGTCCGGCTCGTGCCCGATCGCGGAGACCACCGGGGTGCCGCACGCCGCGACCGCCCGCACCAGCCGCTCGTCGGAGAACGGCAGCAGGTCCTCCACGCTGCCCCCGCCGCGCGCCACCACGATGACGTCGACCTCCGGATGGGCGTCGAGCTGCTGCACCGCCTCGACCACCCGGGGGACCGCGGCCGCGCCCTGCACGGGGACGTTCCGCACCTCGAAGCGGACGGCGGGCCAGCGCAGCCGCGCGTTCTCCCGTACGTCCCGCTCGGCGGCCGAGGCGCGGCCGGTCACCAGGCCGATCAGCCCGGGCAGGAACGGCAGCGGGCGCTTGCGGTCCGCCGCGAAGAGCCCCTCGGCCGCCAGCGACTTCTTCAACTGCTCCAGCCGCGCCAGCAGTTCGCCCATCCCGACCGGCCGGATCTCGCTCGCCCGCAGCGACAGCGTGCCCCGCGGTCCGTACCACTCCGGTCTGGCGTGCACCACGACCCGCGCGCCCTCGCCGACCACGTCGGCCACCTGTTCGTACACCGCGCGGTAGCAGGTCACGGACAACGACGTGTCGTGCGACGGGTCGCGCAGCGTCAGGAACACCACCCCTGCGCCCGGGCGGCGGGAGAGCTGCGTGATCTGGCCCTCCACCCACACCGCGCCGAGCCGGTCGATCCACCCGCCGATCAGCCGCGACACCTCGCCGACCGGAATCGGCGCTTCCGCCGAGGTGTTCAGAGCCATACCCGCACCTTAGTGCGCCCCGCCGACACCCCACCCCGCCCCGGAGGCGGCCCCGTACGATGGACCGCATGACCTCTGACTCCACCCGCCGTGTCCTCCTCGCCGCCCCCCGCGGGTACTGCGCGGGTGTGGACCGTGCCGTCATCACCGTCGAGAAGGCGCTGGAGCAGTACGGCGCCCCGGTCTACGTCCGCAAGCAGATCGTGCACAACAAGTACGTGGTGCAGACCCTGGAGAAGAAGGGCGCCGTCTTCGTCGACGAGACGGAGGAGGTGCCCGAGAACGCGATCGTGATCTTCTCCGCGCACGGCGTGGCCCCGGTCGTGCACGAGGAGGCCGCCCAGCGCAGCCTCGCCTCCATCGACGCGACCTGCCCGCTGGTCACCAAGGTGCACAAGGAAGCCGTCCGCTACGCCGGCGAGGACTACGACATCCTGCTCATCGGCCACGAGGGCCACGAAGAGGTCGTCGGCACCATGGGCGAGGCGCCCGAGCGCATGCACCTGGTCGACGGCCCCGCCGACGCGGCCAAGGTGAAGGTGCGCGACGAGTCCAAGGTGGTCTGGCTCTCGCAGACCACGCTCTCGGTCGACGAGACGATGGAGACCGTGGACGCCCTCAAGGAGCGCTTCCCGCGGCTGGTCTCGCCGCCGAGCGACGACATCTGCTACGCCACGCAGAACCGCCAGGTCGCGGTGAAGCAGATCGCCGCCGACGCCGACCTGGTGATCGTGGTCGGCTCCCGCAACTCCTCCAACTCCATCCGGCTGGTCGAGGTCGCGCTGCAGGCCGGCGCCGGCGCGTCGTACCTGGTGGACTTCGCCGAGGAGTGCGAGGACGGCTGGCTGGAGGGCGTGCGCACGGTCGGCGTGACCTCGGGCGCGTCCGTGCCGGAGGTGCTGGTCGACGGGGTGCTGGAGTGGCTGGCCGCCCGCGGCTTCGACGACGTGTCGGTGGTGACCTCCGCGCAGGAGTCCATCCAGTTCTCGCTGCCGAAGGAACTGCGCCGGGATCTGCGTGCGGAGGCCGTCGAGCGGGAATCGGCCAAGAGGTGAGCGGTTCCACCCACCTTTAACCTGGGGGCCATGAACATGTTCGGTGTGGACATCGGCGGTACGGGAATCAAGGGCGCTCCGGTCGACCTCGACCGGGGCGACCTGTCGGACGAGCGGCACAAGGTGCCCACCCCGCAGCCGGCGACACCGGAGGGTGTCGTCGAGGGCGTGGCCGAGGTGGTCGAGCACTTCGGCCACAAGGGCCCGCTCGGCGTGACCTTCCCCGGCGTCGTGGTGGACGGCGTGACCCGCACCGCCGCCAACATGGACAGCGGCTGGGTGGGCGTGGACGCGCGGAAGCTGATCAGCGAGCGGCTGAGCCTTCCGGTGGTGATCCTCAACGACGCGGACGCCGCGGGCGTCGCCGAGATGACCTTCGGGGCCGGCCGCGGCCGCGGCGGCACCGTCATGCTGCTCACCCTCGGCACCGGGATCGGCAGCGCGCTGTTCGTGGACGGGCACCTGGTGCCCAACACCGAGCTGGGCCACCTGGAGCTGCACGGCCACGACGCGGAGAAGCGCGCGTCGGTCAAGGCCCGTGAGGACGAGGATCTGAGCTGGGAGCACTGGGCGCACCGGCTGAAGAAGTACCTCGCGCACGTGGAGATGCTCTTCTCGCCCGACCTGTTCGTGATCGGCGGCGGGGTGAGCCGGAAACCCGACAAGTTCCTGCCGCTGATCCACGGGATCAGCGCGGAGATCGTCCCCGCGGAGTTGCAGAACAACGCGGGGATCGTCGGCGCCGCGATGGCTGCCGCAAAGCTCTGACCGCCACGATCGCGGCGGCGAGCACCGTACCGGTGTAGAGCCAGCCGGTCATCAGGGCCAGGCCGGTGAAGACCCCGACCACGTGCCCGAGCAGGCTGCCGTCGCCGCTGTCGGCCGTCAGGGTGATGCCCACCGCGAACGCGATGGGCGCCGCCACCGGCGCCGCGACCAGGTCGTACGGCCGGACGTACACCGCCGCGGCGATGCACACGGCGATGAAGACCAGCCCGAAGAGGACGCCGGGGCCGTCGAAGAGCAGCGAGTCGACGGCCCCGCCGAGCACCGTCACCACGGTGGTCAGGGCGCCCGTGCCGAGGCCGGTCAGGCGGGGGCGGGGGCGGGGCAGGGTCCGCAGCCGGTGCGCGGCCGCCGCGAGCCGGTTGCTCGGCCGGGGCGGCGCGGACGCGGATGTCGTGGCCGAGGCCGCGGTCGATCCGGACGCCGCCGCCGAGGCTGCCGGCGCCGCCTTCGACGGGAGGGCGGCGGGGACCTGGCGGGCGGTGGTGCTCGTACGCGCAGTGTGTTGCTCCACCTACTCAACGTAGGCGGGTTGCGCTGGTCGCGCAGGTCCGGGACACGCGGATTCGCTCGCCTGGGCCCTCTGTTCGAAGTGCTCCGTTCGAGTGAGGCGGGATTGACGCGGGGGTGGTGGACGGTGGTCGGGTGGGCGTCCCGCCGGTGGTGCGGCGGCCCGTAGACTGGTCGGCGCCAGCCCCCACCTCCTGCCCACGGGAAGTCGTCACGTGTCGCTCTCCATCGGAATCGTCGGCCTGCCGAATGTCGGCAAGTCGACGCTCTTCAACGCCCTGACCAAGAACGACGTGCTGGCGGCCAACTACCCGTTCGCCACCATCGAGCCCAACATCGGCGTGGTCGGCGTGCCCGACCCCCGGCTGCACCGGCTCGCCGAGATCTTCGACTCGGCCCGGGTGCTCCCCGCCACCGTGGACTTCGTCGACATCGCCGGCATCGTCCGCGGTGCCTCGGAAGGCGAGGGCCTGGGCAACAAGTTCCTCGCGAACATCCGGGAGTCCGACGCGATCTGCCAGGTGATCCGCGCCTTCAAGGACGAGAACGTGGTCCACGTGGACGGCAAGGTCTCGCCCCGCGACGACATCGAGACGATCAACACCGAGCTGATCCTCGCCGACCTGCAGTCCGTGGAGAAGGCGATCCCGCGCCTGACCAAGGAATCGCGGATGCAGAAGGACAAGGCGAAGGTGCTGGCCGCGGCCGAGGCCGCGCAGACGATCCTCGCCGCCGGCGACACCCTCTTCGCCCACGGCATCACGAAGGACACCGAGCAGGGCGCCCTCCTGCACGAGCTGCACCTGCTCACCACGAAGCCGTTCCTCTACGTCTTCAACGTCGACGAGGACGAGCTCACCGACGAGGCGTTCAAGGACGAGCAGCGCGCCCTGATCGCCCCCGCCGAGGCGATCTTCCTCAACGCCAAGCTCGAAGCAGACCTGGCCGAACTCGACGACGCCGAGGCCCTCGAACTCCTCCAGTCCGTCGGCCAGGAGGAGCCCGGGCTCGCCACCCTCGCCCGGGTCGGCTTCAACACCCTCGGGCTCCAGACCTACCTCACGGCCGGCCCCAAGGAGTCCCGCGCCTGGACCATCAAGCGCGGCGCCACCGCCCCCGAGGCGGCGGGCGTGATCCACACCGACTTCCAGAAGGGCTTCATCAAGGCCGAGGTCATCTCCTTCGACGACCTCGTGACCACCGGCTCCGTCGCCGAAGCCCGCGCGAAGGGCAAGGCCCGCATGGAGGGCAAGGACTACGTCATGCAGGACGGCGACGTGGTGGAGTTCCGCTTCAACGTGTAGCCGCATCATTTGCTGCATGTGCGCTGATTTCGTCGAATGTGCAGGTCGGAAGGGGTCGGACTCGGGCGAGTCCGACCCTTCTGCGTTCCGGTGCCGGCTCGGTGCCGGCTTCTGGGCGCCTCGCGGCGGTCGCTTCAACCGCCCGGGTGTACGGGCGAACGTGGAGTGTCGCTTTCACGTGCCGCGCTATTGAAGCGCTGATCCGCCGGATCGACCGCAGGCTTGAGCGGGGGCCTTGCCTTCCCGTGCTGGTTCTGTGCTGGCTTGAGCCTCGCAGAACCGCGTTTTCGCAGGTGAGACGTCTTGAGGACGTCCACGGTGGGGCCGCACAGGAGCGTCAGGTCCACGGGGTCGGAGGGGGAGCGGTGCACGGGCCGGCAGCAGCCTGAACGGCGACGTCGCCGTGTGTGCGCCGTGGCGGGGTGCCGGTCAACGGGTGAACACGATGCGCCGTCCGGGCTGCGCTCCGTTGGTCGTCGCGTCGATGTGGGCGGAGCCGGTCGGCAGGTCGGTCATCGTCCCGTGCCCTTCATGCGGGCGTGGACGTTGTCATATCTTGCGTGCCGATGACGGAGAGCAGGCTCAGCTGGGCCGCGCCCTCGGTGCCGGGTGGGGCGCTGAACCACAGCAGGCGCTGGCGTCCGTCCTCGCTGAACAGGCTCTGGCAGTCCAGCTCGATGACGCCCAGGGCGGAATGGACTATGCGTTTGTGGTCGGTTCGCCGGAGGGCGACGTCGTGGGTGTCCCACAGGGTGGCGAACTCCCGGCTGCGTCCGCGCAGCACGGCGACCATCCGGGTCACCTCGGTGTCGCTGCCGCGGCGGGCGGCGACCGCCTGGAGGTCGGCGACGAAGACCCGGGAGTGGTGGGGGTGGTCCTCGGGCGGGTAGAGGGTCCGGGCCTGCGGGTCGGTGAACCAGCGGTGGACGAAGCTCGCCTCGAGACCGCGCAGTGCCGGGGGCCGGCCCACGAGTGCGGCGGCCAGCGGGTTCTGGACGAGGGTTTCGTGCAGGTCGGTGATGACCTGGGCAGGAGTGGTGGTGAGCTGGTCCAGCAGGCCGAGCAGACCAGGCTGGACATGTGCGGTCGGGCCGTGCGCCGCCGGGGGGATCGGACGGTCGGCGAGGTGGAACAGATGGTCGCGTTCGTCGCCGTTCAGCCGCAGCGCCCGGGCCAGCACGGCCAGGACCTGGGCCGAGGGCTGGGCGCCGCGTCCGCGTTCCAGCTCGGTGTAGTAGTCCGCGGACAGCCCGGCCAGATGGGCTACCTCCTCGCGCCGCAGACCGGGCACCCGGCGCCGCGGGCCGGTGGGCAGGCCGACGTCGGACGGGCGGACCCGGCCGCGCCGGGACTTGAGGAACGCGGCGAGTTCGGAATGGTTCACGTCTCCTATCGTCGCGCCCACCGGTGGACGCGAGCCAGGGGATGGCAACCCCTGGGTGCGGACAGCCCTGGCTGGGGCGGGCACGCCGAACCACTCTGGAGCCACGAGCGGGGCACCGCACCGACGCCCCTGGCCGTGATCCCTCTGTCGCGGCATCCCCTTTCCCGCACCTCCAGCAGGAGTGTTCATGTCTGCCCAGGAACCCGTGGACCGCCACGCCACGCCCGATCCCCGCGCCGATCGGCTCCGCGTCGCCATCGTCACGGGCGGCTCCCGCGGGATCGGCCGCGCGACGGTGAGCCGACTGGCCGCCGACGGATTCGCCGTCGTGGTCGGCTACGCGGGCAACCGCGAACTGGCCGAGGCCGCCGTCAAGGACGTGACCGCCGGCGGCGGCAGAGCGATCGGTGTCCAGGCGGACGTCGCCGACGAGCAGCAGATCTCCGCTCTGTTCGCCACCGCGGAGGCCGAGTTCGGCGGCGTCGACGTCGTCGTCCACGCGGCCGGCCGGGTGTTGCTGGCACCGATCGCCGAACTGGACCTGGCGGAGCTGGACGCGCTCCACCGCACCAACATCCGCGGGACCTTCGTCGTCGCCCAACAGGCCGCACGCAAGATCCGCAGCGGTGGCGCGTTCGTCACCTTCTCCACGTCCGTGGTGGGCCTGGCCTTCCCCGGCTACGGCGCCTACAGCGCCAGCAAGGGCGCCGTCGAAGCACTCACGCTCATCCTCGCGCGGGAGCTGCGCGGCCGGAACATCACCGTCAACGCCGTGGCCCCCGGCCCCACCGCCACCGATCTGTTCCTCGACGGCAAGGACGATCAGACCATCGCCCGGCTGGCCGCCCAGCCCCCACTGGAGCGCCTCGGTACCCCCGCCGACATCGCCGAAGTCGTCGCCTTCCTCGCCTCCCCGGCCGGCCACTGGATCAACGGCCAGATCATCCGCCCCAACGGCGGCATCATCTGACGGCCCCGTGCCCGGTGTCGGCCCCCGGCTGATACGCCCCCACGGACCCCAGCCCCGACGGAGGTGAAGTCCTCTCCGCGATCCTCTCCGCGATCGCCGCCGGCGTCCGCGCCGAGTCCTTCCGCCGCGTCGGGCTGGACGACCTGCTCACCGCAGGCGCTTCCCCGTAACCACAAACCGAAAGAGAACCACCATGCCGTTCGCGAACTTCAAAGTCCCTGCCGGAACCCTCGACGAGAAGCAGAAGGAGACGATCGTCACCCGTACCACCGAGCTGTACGTCGAGATCTACGGCGAACGCGCCCGGGCCAACACCATGGTCCTGGTCGAGGAGGTCATCGACGGCGGTTGGGGCATCGGCGGCAACGTCCTGACCCTGTCCATGCTCCAGCAGCCCACCGAAGACTGACGACCCGGGATGATCCACGGCTGGGGTCAAACCGTCGCCGCGACCGGCCCCAGCCCCGACCGGGCCGCCACCCGGTCGGCCGGATCGGGGACGGCAGTACCGACGTCGATCACTATGGCGTCAGGCCGAACGCCGACGCATGCCAACGCGCAAGCACCTGGTCGGAGCGCCGTCTCAACGGCTGCCGGCAGCAGGTCACGCCATTCCGCGCACCGTCGTCAGCGGGTCTGGTCGGTCGGACGGATCAGGATCTCGTTGACGGCGACGTGCTCGGGCTGGGTGAGCGCATACAGGACGGCGCCGGCGATGTCCTCGGGCTGAAGGGTCCGCATGGAGTCGGCGTAGTTCCTGGCGAGGGCCTGCATGGCGGGGTCGGTGATGTGGGTGGCCAGTTCGGTCGCGACCATTCCGGGTTCGATGACGACGACGCGTACGCCCTGCGCGGTGACTTCCTGCCGCAAGGCTTCCGAGAAGGCGGTGATGCCGAACTTGGTTGCGGCGTAGACGCCTCCGCCGGCAGATGCGGTGCGCCCTGATGTCGAGGAGACCTGCACCACGGCGCCCTTGCTCTCCAGCAGGTGGGGCAGGGCGGCATGGGCCGTGTACATCGATCCGAGGAGGTTGGTGTCGATCATGCGCGTCCACTCGGCGGTGTCCGCGTTCAGGATCGGTCCGCTGAGCATGACGCCGGCGTTGTTCACGAGGGCGTCGAGCGCGCCGAAGTGCTCGACGGTCGCCGTGACCGCGTCTTGCACGGACGCGCGGTCCGTGACATCGAGCTCCAGGACCAGCATCTCCCCGAGGGCGTCCTGCGCGAGCGACTTCAGTCGATCGGCCCGGCGGGCCCCGACCGCCACCCTGGCGCCGGCTTCGGCCAGGGCGAGTGCGGTGGCCCGTCCGATGCCCGAGGAGGCGCCGGTGACCAGGACGACCTTTCCGTCGAGGGTGGTGCTCATGTCTTCCTCCGATGGATGCGTGGTGAGAGGTGGTGGCCCGCCAGGCGTCTTGACGCCACGCAGCGGTTGACCCGGGCAGAAAATGACCGCTGGGTCATTTTGACCTTACACCAAAAATGACCACCCAGTCATGTTGCTGGTAGGCTCGTACTCGCCGGATGAGAGGTGCGTATGAGCGAGATGGCCACCGCGGGTCGGCGGGCGGACATGGTGCGCAATCGGCGCGTTCTGCTTCAGGTCGCGACGGAGGCGTTCGCGGAGCTGGGGACGGACGTGTCGATGGGCGAGATCGCCCAGCGCGCCGGCCTGGCCAAAGGCACGGTGTTCCGGCACTTCGCGTCGAAGGAAGACCTGCTTGCGGCGATCATGCTGCAGCTCGTCGACCGGTTGACCAGCACGGCGGAGCGCCTTGCCGAGGCCGACGACGCGGATGCGGCACTGGTGGAGTTCATGGCCGACGGCATCGAGGCCCTGGCCGCCGACCGTGCGTTCTGCGAAGTGATCGGGCGCCCGTCACTGGACCATGCCGGCGTCCGGGACGCGATCGGCCGCCTCTGCGACGCGGCCGAGGCGCTCACGGGCCGGGCGCAGGAGCAGGGAACCGTCCGCGGCGACGTCACGGGCACGGACATCGTGCTGCTGCTCGCGGGCATCCACCAAACGGCAGCGCCCTTGCTGGCCGCACAGCCGCAGGCGTGGCGCCGCTACCTTGAACTGGCCCTGGACGGGCTCCGCGTCACCGGCGCTCGCGAACTGCCGCATCCACCGGGGGAGCTGCACCTCGGTGGGCGTTCCGGCAAGAGCTGACCTGCGGACGCCGCCGTCGTCCTGCGCCGCGTGGCACGCTCCCGCGTCGTGCGGACGTCGGGGACCGGACCGGCCACCGCACCGCATCGCACCGCCCACAGATCCGTTCGGCGACGCGATCGGCTCCTCCCGCTGGTTCGACGTGGCCGCGCTCCTCGGGCCGAGGCACCGGCAGGAGGGCCTGGCAAGGCATCGGCTTCACCGCACGGATCACGGCGACCGTCCATACGGAGCCGCCGGTTCCGGCCGCGGACGAAGAGTGGGAAGGCGTGTGGGGGACGGCCCCTCACGAGTTCGAATCTCGTATCCTCCGCACTTGCCCACCAGGGCAGACGTGGCCCCCGACCGCACCGCGGCCGGGGGCCACGTCACGCTCGCCCAGCGGAGTGCGGGCGCAACGCACTGCTCGGGAAGTCGGCGGCGGGTTCGGGGGGCCAGTGATCAGGGGGTGGGGCGGGGGCGGCGGAGGAGGGCTTCGACGCGGGGGCGGTCCTGCGGGGAGGGGGTGCAGGTGACGACCTTGTGCTCGGGGTTGTCCGCGAGTTGGAGCACGACGTGGTGGAGCGTGAACTCGCCGAGCTCCGGATGACGCAGCCGCTTCGTGCCCGAGCCGACGGTGTCGACCTTGTGCTGCGGCCACCATGCCCGCACCTCCGGGCTCACCGCGTGGAGGCGTTCGAGCAGGTCGGCGAAGCCGGGGTCACCCGGGTGCCTGGCCGCGGCCGTGCGCAGCCGTCCGAGCAGCGCCGACGCCTCCTCCTCCCAGTCGACGACGATCCGCCGGGCCTCCGGGTCCGCGAACATCCACCAGAGCATGTTGCGGGTCTGCGGCGGCCGCTCCGGCCAGT
This sequence comes from Streptomyces sp. NPDC088194, assembly GCF_040702025.1. Lineage (NCBI taxonomy): Bacteria > Bacillati > Actinomycetota > Actinomycetes > Kitasatosporales > Streptomycetaceae > Streptomyces > Streptomyces sp. NPDC088194. The sequence goes on from NZ_JBFBIV010000016.1 coordinate 105,678, forward strand.
CGGTCCAGAGCACCCGGGCGGCCCGGTTGGACGCCAGCACGTCCCAGTGCCTGCCGGTGACGTAGGAAGGGCACGGGTCGAGCCGGTCGACGAGGGAGACGACGGCGGGCGGAAGCGTCTCCATGGCGGCGGAGGTCTGCTCCGGTTCCGGCGGGGCGCCGTGGACGAGTTGGTGGACGTGGGCCCGCTCGCACACGTCGAGTCGCAGCGCCGCAGCCAGCGCGTCGAGGACCTGCCGGGAGGGCCGTACCTCGCGGCCCTGTTCCAGGAAGGCGTAGTAGGTCGCGGAGATGGACGCGAGCTGGGCCACCTCCTCGCGGCGCAGGCCGCGGGTCCGGCGCCGGGTGCCCGGTGGGAGGCCGACGTCGGAGGGCTGGAGCCGTTCGCGGCGGGAGCGGAGCAGATCGCCCAACTCCCTTGCCGGGGTCACCGTATGGGGCATCCTGGCACTCTCGTTACTAGGAAAGACGTCCTATGGATGGCGCTGGGGGACGCGGTTACGGTGACCGCATGGACAATCGAATCATCGGGCCGGAAGGGCTCACCGTATCCGCTGTCGGACTCGGTTGCATGGGGATGTCCCAGGGCTACGGAGCGGCCGACGACGCCGAGTCGATCGCGGTCCTGCAGCGCGCCGTCGACCAGGGGGTCACCTTCCTGGACACGGCGATGAGCTACGGCAGCGGCCACAACGAGGAGTTGCTCGGCAAAGCCCTGGCCGGCCGGCGCGACCAGGTCGTGCTGGCCACCAAGTTCGGGATCGTCCGCAGCCCGGAGGGGGTCCGGGTCGACGGCCGCCCGGAGAACGTCCGGCGCCACTGCGAAGCCTCGCTGGCCCGGCTCGGGACGGACCGCATCGACCTGTACTACCAGCACCGCGTCGACCCGCAGGTCCCGATCGAGGAGACGGTCGGGGCAATGGCCGAGCTTGTGGCCGAGGGCAAGGTCCGCCACCTCGGGCTGTCGGAGGCGAGCCCCGAGGAACTCGAACGGGCCGCCGCCACCCACCCGATCAGCGCCGCGCAGTACGAGTGGTCGCTGTGGTGGCGCGACATCGAGGACGACGTGCTGCCCACGGCCCGCCGGCTGGGCATCGGGATGGTTCCGTACAGTCCGGTGGGCCGCGGCTTCCTGGCCGGGCCGGTCAGCGTGGACGGTTTCGGGGCCGGCGACTTCCGGCAGAACGACCCCCGGTTCCAGGCCGAGAACCTCAAGCAGAACGAGGCGATCGTCGCCGAGGTGCGGTCGCTGGCCGCGGCGCGCGGGGTGACGCCCGCTCAGCTCGTGCTCGCCTGGCTGCTCGCGCAGGGCGACGACGTCGTCCCGATCCCCGGGACGCGCCGGGCCGAGCGGGTCGAGGAGAACGCCAAGGCGGCCGACGTCGAGCTGTCCCAGGACGACCTCGACCGGCTGGAGGCGGTCGCCCCGCGCGACGCGTGGGTGGGCGACCGCCAGTCCTTCGCCGCGCACCGCGTGGTGCGGACCCCGGTCTGACGCGTTGCCCGGTCCGACCGGCCGGTCCGGCCGGTCCGCTCGGACGTGCCCGACGTGCCCGACGTGCCGAACGTGCCGGACGTGCCCGTGCCCGCGCCGGCCCACCGTGATGGTGGGCCGGCACTCGCGCGCGTGCGGCTGTCCGTCCGGTACGGCCGCTGTCACGCGGTGGCCGGCACCGGTCGCGGCCGGGCGAGGACGACGACGCCCAAGGCGAGGACGGCACCCGCGGCCAGCACGATCCCGGAGTCGTGCAGGGTGGACAGGGTGCCGAGCACGGCGACGCCCAGCGCGGACCCCGCCTGGCGTCCGGCGTTGAGCGCGCCCTGTCCCGTCGCGGCCAGGTGGGAGGGGGCGGCGCCCGCCATGTCGGCGGTGGCCGCGGGGATGGCGAGGGTGCTGCCGAAGCCGAGCACCACCTGCATGCCGATGATCATCCCCAGCGGCGTGTGCGTCCCGGAGAGGGCGAGCAGGAGTCCGGAGACCACGTCGAGGCCGAGGCCGGCGAGGAGCACCGGCCGGGCGCCGGCACGCGCGACGATCCGTCCGGCGTAGAACGGCATGAAGCACATGGGGAGCGTCATCGGGAGGAAAGCCAGGCCGGTCTGCAGGGCCGACAGGCCGCGCTCCAGGACCATCCACTGGGTAAGCGCGAACAGCACGCCGTAGAAGACGAAGGACGCCATGGCGCCGGCCATCAGGTCGGCCTTGACCCGGGTCAGCCCGATCAGCGCCGGCGGCAGGATCGGGGCCTCGGCCCGCCGTTCGGCGACGACCAGCAGCACGAAGGCGATCAGGGCGCCGCCCAGGGCCAGCAGCGGAGCGGGCCGGCCCCACCCGGAGGTGCCCGCGTCCACCAGTCCGAAGGTGAGCGCGCTCAGCCCGGCGACGGACAGCAGCAGCCCCGCGCGGTCCACCGGCCTCGGCTCGTTCTGCGGCCGGTGCCCACTCAGTCCGCGCGCCAGCAGCAGCGTGGCGAAGGCGATCGGCGGGTTGACGAGGAACACCAGCCGCCAGCCGCCGAGTTCGACCAGCGCGCCGCCCAGCACCGGCCCCAGGATGAGTCCGATGCTGCTGATGGCGGCCCAGGCGCCGATCATGCGGGACCGCTGCGCGGCATCCGGGAACAGGGCGGCCAGCAGGCCGAGGGACGCGGGGACCAGCCCGGCCGCCGCGACGCCGAGCAGCGCCCGTCCGCCGATCAGGGTGCCCACGTTGGGCGCCAGGGCGCACAGCAGCGAGATGACGCCGAATGCGGCGAGCGCGCTGCGGTAGATCCGGCGCGGCCCCCACCGGTCGGCGACGGCGCCCGCGGCCAGCAGCAGCCCGGCGAAGACGACGGTGTACGCGTCCACCGCCCAGGGCAGCGCCGCCGCGGAGGCGTGCAGGTCGTGCCGTGCGTCCGGCAGGGCGACGTTGAGGATCGAGGTGTCGAGCAGCACGAGGAAGTTGCCGACCACGATGCCCGCGAAGTGGCCGTTCGGGCCCCTCCGTGCGGGTTCGTCCACGACGGGAGTCTTGCCACTGGTCAGAGTCATGGCATCAGCGTCGCGAAGTCCGCCGGGGTGCGACCAGGCTGTCTTTTCGATGGCGCCATCGGACTTCTCGATGGCATCATGGAGAAGTGGACCAACGACATCTTCGCGCCTTCGTCAGCGTCGCCGACCTCGGGGGCATCTCCGCAGCAGCCGAGCGGCTGGGTTACGCGCAGTCCACGCTGAGCGTTCAACTACAGCGGTTGGAGCGCGACTTGGGCGCGAGCCTGTTCAACCGCAGCAACGCCGGGGCGGCGTTGACCGAGGAGGGGCAGCGGCTGCTGCCCTACGCCCGCGAGGCGCTGAACCTTGAGGACGAGATGCGCCGGGTGGTGCGGAGCGGCCGGCCGCGGCTGCGCATCGGGGCACTGGAGACCCTGGCCGGCGAGTGGCTGCCGGACATCCTCGCCGCCCTGGCCCAGGGGGCGGCCGGCCCCGAGGGCGCCGCCGAGGTGAGCATGGTGGTCGCCCGGCGGGCGCAACTGGAGGATGACCTCGCCGCCGGCCGGCTCGACCTGGTCTTCGTGTTCGACAACGGGGTACCGACCATAGGGCCGCACGCGGTCGTGGGCCATGACCGCACCGTCCTCGTCGCCGGCCCGGGCCATCCGCTCGCCAAGGTGCCGCGCATCTCCCAGGGGATGCTGCTGGAGGCGGAGTTCCTGATCGCCGAGCCTGGTTGCACCTCGCAGATGCTCGTCGACCGCTTCGGGCAGGACCTCACCTCGCGGACCTGCGTCAGCATGGTCACGGGGTCGCTGGCGGCGCTGCGCAGGCTCGCCTGCCACGGCCGCGGCGTCGCCCTGATGCCGCACCTGTCCGTCGTCGGCGACCTCGAGGACGGGGAGTTGGTCGAGCTGGACGTGCGCGAGGGGCTGGCGCCGGTGAGCATCGAGGCGCGCTGGCGGACGGGGCTGGGCCCGGCCGAGGCGCCCATGCAGGCCGTGCTGCGGCTGGCCCGCCGCCACCAGCCGCCGTCCCGCCCCCTCGCCGAGACGGCCTGAGACCACCGGGGCGCCCGGAGGCGGCCCGGGGAGCCGGACGGTCGGGCGGTCCAGGGGCGCCGGACGGTCGGGCGGTCCAGGGACGGCTCACAACCGCCGAGCCCGGCCCGACACACCCCGACACGGTCCGACAATGTCAGACACGGAGCATTCTCTGATGCCGCAGTGAAAGCAGAGAGCTTTGTTGCCGAAGTGAATCCAGAAAGGTCATTTGGTCGGTTTTCCGTCGGCGACGCCCCGGGCGACCTGCGGGTTGCGACGATCCCCTATGTGGTTCATCACCTTTTTCGGATTCCTCCGACTGCCCCCTGTGCTATAGGGCCGGATGCAGTCGGAGGCATTTGAATAATCCTTGCGATATACCTTGCGGAAGGTTTATCGTATTCGGGTCAAGCGTGACTGGAACCCCCGCTACGCGGGGGCACACAGCAACGGGGGCTTGTCTTGATCGTGCACATGGAACCTTCAGCGGCGACCGACGACGACCGCCGCGCGCCCGACGGGCGCATGCCCCTCCGCGTCCCGCCCCGTGATTCCGGGCCTCGCATCCTGGAATCAATGGCGACCGACCATGGGGGAAACTTGCAGGTCTATCATCTGATGGCATTTCGCGAAGTGGCGAACGAACTCAGCTTCACCAAGGCCGCCGAGAAGCTCCACTGCGCCCAATCCACGGTGACCAGCCAGATCAAGGAGTTGGAGCGATCCCTCGGAGCCGAACTCTTTCACCGGGATCGGCGGCCGATCGAACTCACCTCGGCCGGAGCACTGCTCCAGGCACGACTGGGACCGATCCTGCGTTCCGTCGAGAAGGCGAACGCGGAGGTCCGCGAAGTCAAGCAGGCGGTGATGAAGCAAGGGCGCGCGGTGGGGAGGCCGGCCGTGCATCCTTCGCCTGAGGTCTGCTGAGCCACGGTACGTACACGCCGCCGTCCACTTCGTGCTGGACGGCGGCGTGTCGCGTGCCGGGGCCGGTCCGACGCCTCCGGCCGTGAACGGCCCGGTCAGACCTGGCCGATGGGCCGCATCTGGATGTGGTTGACGTCCATCCCCTCGGGCTGGTTGAGGGCGAAGAGGATGCTCTCGGCGATGTTCTCGGCGGTCAGCGCGGGGCCCTCCGGCGTGCCCCCGCGGTGGTCCCAGAACGGGGTGTCCACCTTGCCGGGCGCGATCAGCGTCACGCCGACGCCGTCGTTGGTGACGGCCATCCGCGTGTTCTCCGCCAGGGCGTGCGCGGCCCACTTGGTGACGGAGTAGAAGTTGCCGGGCGTGTTCTTGACCCCCGCCACCGATCCGACGATGACGATGCGCCCCCGGGTGTCCTTGAGGTACGGCAGCGCCTCCCGGATGACCAGCGCGGGCCCGAGCACGTTGGTCATCAGCATGGCCCGCATGGCCTCGGGCACGTGGTCGGCCAGGGTGCCGGGGAGGGAGAAGCCGGCGTTGACGATCACGTTGTCCAGGCGGCCCCACGCCTGGGCGGTCGTCCTGACCGCGGTCTGCACGTCGTGCGGGTCCGAGGTGTCCCCGGGGATGGTGATCAGGTCGTGCCCGGCGTCCTGCTCAGCCGCGAAGTCGCTCAGCTTCTCCGGGTCCCGGCCGGTGATCGCCACCATGTGACCCTCCTTCAGCAGCCTGCGGGCGGTCGCGGCGCCGATCCCCGAACTGCCACCGGTGATCAGGGTGACGTTGGCCATCGTTGCTCTCCTCGTTCGTGGTGGGAGTTCGTGGTGGGCGCTCGCGGTGAGCGTCGCCGCCGATCCATGCGACACGGCCGCCCCAGGGCCCTGACGGGTCGGGACGGCCGTCGTCACACACTCCGAACGGCGGCGGTCGGTGTGGACGCGAACAGCTGATGATGCGTCAACGTGCTTTCCCGGCGGTGCTGAACGGTGCGGGAACCGGTCAGCGTCCCTGAAGCCCAGGATAGCGACCGGTGTTGACCCACTCCGCGATTGCCGGCTTGTCCTCGATCCCCACGTACTCGATGCGCACGCCCATCAGGTCGGGAGCGGTGATGAGGGCGAACGGAGTCTCGCCCTCGGCGGGTCGGAAGTACGCGTCCACGCCGATGCCGGACGCCTCCAACCACGCCACGCGGGCCGCCATGTCGGGCTCCCACACGCCGTAGTACAGGACCTTCCCGGCGTGCTCGACGGACATGATGCCGTCGCCGTCGGCCTGGATGAGTTCGTACTGCGGCTCCGTGGTGCGGGAGAAGGCAGCGGTCATCTTGCCCGGGGCGCCCGTGCCGCCCTGCTCCAGGTACGGGATCTCGAAGGTGGCGGGTTCGGCGAACTCGATGCCGAACCACTCCGTGTACTGTTCCACGGCCTTGGCCAGGTCGGGCACCACGACGCCGATGTGGAAGCAGGACGCGGGCAGGACCGGCTTGGCCTCCGCCGGCCGGTACACCTCCACGGCCGGCGGCTCCTCCAGGCACTCCAGGAGCCGGGGTATGAAGGCCGCCAGGTAGTCGGTGTGCTTGTGGGCCTCCAGGGCGTTCTCGTCCGCGTACTCCTCGATGACCAGGCGCTCGCCGGGCCGGTCCGCGGAGACGACGTAGTCGAAGCGCAGGCAGCCTGGCTCGTTGGCGCGGATGTCCCGCTCCAGTTGGGCCATCAGCGCGTCGAGGCGTGACTCGGTGCCGGGCTTGATGATCTGGCGTGCGGTCGCGGTGATCGTCACAATGGGATTCCTTCCAGGGGTCGGGTGGGTGCGTGCCGGGTCAGGCCCGGCGGGCTCGGCGCGGCTCTGCTGGGCGGGGGAGCGGTCGAGGCTGCCCGTCCCGGCTCGCCACCAGGCGTGTCACGGGGTGTCTCACAGGGTGTTGAGGAAGCGCGGTCCGTAGAAGACCGGCTCGGCCAGGTCGGTGTAGTGGTCCAGCGCCCGGAACTCCTCGGGGTACAGCTCCGCCAGCCGCGCCACCGCGGTGGGGGGGATCTGGTTGCGCATGATGGTGAAGCACGAGCGGACCCGCATCTGGTCCATCTGGGTCACGGCGGCGCCCAGCGAGGGCCACCAGGTCTCCACCGGCCCGTTCCACGAGGTGTCCAGCGCCACCAGCATCTGGGTGTAGGCGTCGTCGAAGCCGTCAAGCTCCTTGCGCACCTCGGCCTCCCGCGGGTCGAGGGCGAGTACCGCCTCGTAGCCGTCCGCCGGCACGGCCAGCGTGTTGATGACGACGGGCCAGGCGATCTCCTCACCGCTGAAGAAATCGGGCTCGGTCTCGCGGGTGATGGAGACGCCGTCCTGCGGGACGTACCGGCGCCCGTAGCGCAGTTCGGCGAAGCGGGCGTAGTGCGATCCCTCCTTCTGGAAGTCCTCCTTCACGGTCTCCACCGTGCCCACGCCCTGCCCCTCGCCCTGTTCGGTGATGATGTCCAGGGCCCGCAGGAACGAGCCCACCGGGTCCTTGTCATCCTTCTCGAACGTGGGATAGCCCAGGTTGCCGCCGACCTGGTTGGCCGGCCCGCCGCGGCGCACCGCCAGCTCCACCGCGTCCGCGTTGCGGACGACGGCCTCCCGCACGGCGTCGTAGAAGGAGCCGATCGTGGGGTAGGCCGAGCCGCGCTGGCGTGAGTTGAGCATGAACTCCGGGGCCTCCAGCCGCATGAAGGACTCCAGGCTGGCGTTCGACAGCTTCGCCAGCCGGGGCCGCAGGTCCGGGGCGGTGCCCCCGGGCAGCCCGCCCCGCCCCGCATACGGCGGGTTCAACCCCTTGATGTCGGGACTGCCGCCGAGCGCGGCCACCATGTTGGAGGCGATGGCCATGTGGACCATCTCCTCCATCAGCACGCTGCGGATGGTGTTGTACGACGGGTAGTTCTGTACTTCCAGCGAGTACATGGCCGCGCAGTACAGCGGCATGGTGGCGTGCTCCAGCGCGATCGCGGTCTGCAGGGCGCCGCGTATCCAGCTGAGGTCTCGGAGTTCGACGGGCGTGGGCATGTGACGGCTCCAGGTCTGCGGGTCGGGTCAGGCTTCCGCGTTCTCGTCCAGCGGCGGGTAGAGCATGGGCTGGAAGAAGTCCTGGAACGACTCCTCCAGCGAGGGGTTCTGGAAGAACTCCGGCCCGGTCTCCTCGAAGATCACGTCGCCGATCCCGCCGAGCGTGTCGAACATCATCGAGACGATCGTTCCGACCTCGCGGCCGAAGTAGTGCGCCACCAGGGCGACCGCGCCGCCGTTGACACCGTAGGAACCGGTGAACGTCCAGATCCGCGAGGCGGGGTTGGCGATCCACATGTGGCGGGCCTTCGAGACGTTGAAGCCCTCGCCGCGCAGCCCGCGCGCCACCGCGGCCACGCAGGTCAGCGGCTCGTCGTTGACGATGCCGGAGCGGGCGATCACGCCCACGCCGGAGCAGTTGGCGGCGATGACCTTGCCGGCCTCGTGGTGCCGGCGGATCAGCTTCTGCACCCGGTCGTTGGTCAACAGCGCGCCGGAGCCGACGCCGCCGGGGATGTAGAGGATGTCGAAGAGCTCGTCGTCGTTGAGCACGGAGTCCGCCACAACGTTGGTGCCCATCTGCATCTTGACGACGCCCGGCTCCAGCGAGACCAACCTGACGTCCAGGTCGCGGTTGGCGGATTCCCGCTGCCAGGGGGCGATCCCGCCGTTGAGGACCATCGCGGCCCCCTTGAAGATCTCCAGCGGGGTGATCGTGTCCTGCTCGGAGCAGGACTCGTAGCCCAGCACACCGATCGAGTTGATCTGGACGGGCGCGTTGTTCCGTGGTGCGGCCTGGCGACCGCGGGCGGGCATGGGTGTAGTCACGGTTTTTCTCCCCTGTCGAGTCGGTGAGGACGCCGATGACCGCTGCTTGCGGGGAAGGGCCGGCGCCTTTCGGAAAGGAACCCTGCCGCACGATCCGACCGGCCAACAAATAAGAATGCGCGGGGATGGGCATTGCGACTTCCGGGGACCACGCGGCGGTTATCGGGGACTGACGCTCCCGCTATTTGAGCCCGCCTCGGTCGGCCGTCTAGCGTCCACTCTCGGACCGGGGGGTTCACCAACCGACCGACAGATAGGACGAGCAGCGCATGTCCGAGATGATGCGCGAGACGCAGCCGGCCGACCTGCTGGTGCGGATCGACCCCGGCCCTCGCGACTTCGCCGCACTTAACGAGGCGGTCCGCAAGGGTTCCCGCGTGGCGAACGAGCACCTGGACGACGACGAGCACCTGAACGAGGTCATCCCGAAGCCGTGGGGGCTGGAGTACCGCGTCTTCGTGGACGACTTCATCGACGTGTGGAACCTGAGGATCAACTCGGGCGAATCCACGTCGATGCACGTCCACCCCCGCAAGCTGACCTACCTCCTGTGCCTGGCGGGAGAGGGGGTCACGGACACGCTCACCGGGCAGGTCCCGCTCTCCGCCGGCACGATCCTGCGGATCGGCGGGGGCGCGTTCCACTCGTCCAGGAGCCTGGGTCCCGAACCGCTGTGGCTCATCGAGGTCGAGGCACCGCGGAACAAGTTCGACCTGATCCGGTTGCGCGACAACTACGACCGGCAGGGCACCGCCTACGAGCAGGACTACACCGAGTCCCCGGACCTGCCGGCCAAGCCGATCTCCTACCTGCCGCAGGCCCGGCTCCGCGACCGCAGCCCGGGGGCGGAGTTCGCGTTCTCCATCCGGGCCGGCATGGACATCTTCTACCGGCGCCAGGAGCAGGACCTGTTCCACATCGCGCTCGGGCTCACCGGTGTCGTCACCGGCGAGATCGACATCCTCGTTCCGGTCCGGAGCGACCTACGGCGTCCCACGCTCGACCAGTACTACCTCTCCATCGCCAACTCCGCCTGACCCGGTGCCCTGCCGCAGCGACCTGCCGCAGGGACCCGGCCCGCAGACCCGACCCAGAGAGAAGGACACCGATCATGCCCAGTGCCGTCATCATCACCGGTCCCGGCTTCCAGGACCACGACGTCGTCTACACCTACTACCGGCTCATCGAGGAGGGCTGGACGGTGGACGTGGCCACCAAGAACGGCGCCCACGTGGTCGGCAAGTACGGTATACCGCTGCCGATGGACAAGACCGCCAAGCCGCTGGTCTCCTTTGACCAGCTCGACGCGGACACCTACGACGCGGTGATCCTCACCGGCGGCCACGAAGCCCCGGACCGTGTCCGCCAGGACGCGCACGTGCTGGAGTTCCTGCGCACCATGGACGCCCGGCAGAAGGTCGTCGCCGGTCTGTGCCACGGCCCGTGGATCATGGTCTCCGCCGGTGTCCTCAAGGGGCGCAGGGCCTGCGCCTACATCGGGCTGCGCGACGACGTGATCAACGCCGGCGCGGACGTCGTCGACTCCGACGTGATCGTGGACGGCCACATCATCACCTGCTCGTACTACGCCTACGTGGGCAAGTTCATGCAACTGGTCTTCGAGACCGTCGCCAAGAACCAGGTGGCGGCGGCCTGAGTTCCGGGCCCCCGCCGCCTCGCACGGGGACGGGCGTCTCCCACCCCGGTCCGGCGCCCGCCCCCGTGCACCCTCTGGTACCGCGTCGGCGCTTGCCGTGACGGGTGGGCAGGAAACCCGCCGGCGCCGACTTCCGCGGCTCCGACCGGTGGAAGCGGTGCAACCGGTGCACGAACCGCCCATGCACCGCGTCCAACCCACCAGCCCACGACCCGACCCCGGCCGCACCCCCGTGAAAACCCCGACACCCGACCTGCCCGCCCGTCACGGCACACACCGTTGCGGTACTAGGAGACACCGTGCTGATACTCGACTTCGACGGCGTCATCGCCGACGCGTTCACCGAGTGCGCCCTCGTGACGTACTACGCCGACCACGACCCCGACACCGTGGCGGACAAGCCGATCGACGAACTGGTCGCCGCGCTGCCGGCCGGATTCCTGGCCCGCTTCCGCACCGTGCGCGGCTACGCCCGCATCCTCGGCGACTTCATGACCGCCCGTGAGACCGCCGCCGAGAGCATCCGCGGGGTCGAGGACTACGACCTCCTGCTGACGGGTATCCCGCCCACGAAGCTGGCCGGACTCGTCAGGGGCGCGACCGCGGTCCGCTCCGCGCTTCGCGCGCGGCAGAAGGACGCCTGGCTGGACATGCACACCGTCTACCCCGGCGTGGACCGACTGCTGCGCCGTCACCAGGGCAGGGGCACCTCGATCGTGACGGCCAAGGACGCGGCGAGCGTGTGGGAGATCCTGGCCCACCACCAGTTGGAGAACACCGTGGTGCAGGTCGTCGGCGAGTGCTCCGACAAACGCGCGGCCGTACGGGAGATCGCCCTCAGCGACGGACTCCCGTCCTCCGCCGTGACGTTCATCGACGACCACATCACCAACGCCCTGGCCGTCCGCGACACCGGCGCCACCAGCCTGTGGGCCTGGTGGGGCTACCACACGCCCGACCACGTCGAGCAGGCCATCAGCCGCAGGCAGCGGCGCGTGTACCTGCCCGAACTGACCACCCTGACCGCCTGATCCCCGTAACCAGAAGGACATTCGCCATGCCCAAGGTACTGTTCGCACTCACCTCGCACGGCCGGCTGGGCGACACCGGTCGCAACACCGGCTTCTACGTGCCCGAGGTCGCCCACCCGGCCCGGGTCTTCCAGGACGCCGGCTGGGACATCGCCTTCGTCTCCGTCGCCGGCGGGAAGCCGCCACGCGACGGGATCAAGCCCGATGACACCGTGACCGCGGAGTTCCTGGCGGCCAACGGCGACGCCCTGTCCGACACGCCGTCGGCCGACGCGCTCAGCGCCCGCGACTACCAGGCCGTCTACTTCGCCGGCGGCCACGGCACCATGTGGGACTTCCCCCACGCGACCGTCCTCACCCGGCTCGCCGCGGAGATCTACGAGCACGGCGGGATCGTCGGCGCCGTCTGCCACGGGCCGGCCGGCCTGGTCAACCTCACCCTCTCGGACGGCTCCCACCTGGTGGAGGGCAAGCAGGTCTCGGCGTTCACCAACGAGGAAGAGGAGGCCGTCGGCCTGACCGGTGTCGTTCCGTTCGCGCTGGAGTCGGCCCTGGTCGACAAGGGCGCGAAGTTCACCAAGACGGACAACTTCGCCGAGCACGCCGTCGCCGACGGCCGGCTCGTCACCGGGCAGAACCCGGCCAGCGCGGCCAAGGTGGCGGAGCTGATCCTGGAGCAGTTCGGCGCCTGACCGCATCCGAACCCACCGGCAGGCGGAGACCTGCGCCCCGTCGTGACGGCCGGGGCGCGCGGGTCCCGCCTGCCGGTGTCGTTTCCGCGCCCGCCTGCCGGTTCCGGTTCCGCGCCCGCTTCCCGGCTCCGGTTCCGCCCTCCCGGCTCCGCGACCGAGCCTCCCGAAACCCTCCGAACCACGTCATCGGGATCTCTGATAACGATTGATGCCGCCCAGAATGATTGATTTTATCGAATAGCACTCAGAACGAAGGTGAAACACATGCATGTCGCCGTGGACATCGCACGCATCAGCATGGTCGGTCATTCCGTCGCAGAGGGGTCGGACACGTGCAACTGGGTTGGCTGCAGACGTTTATCGCTGTTTACCATACCGGCTCCTTCACGAAGGCGGCACAGAAACTCGGCATCACCCAGCCGGCCGTTACACAGCATATCCGGGGACTGGAAAGCAAGTTCGGCAAACCGCTTTTCGACCGCACCCCGCAGGGTGCCGTTCCCACCTCCGAGGGAATGGCCCTGGCCTACGAGGTGCAGGCCCCCATGGCCAACCTCGACGCGGCCATCTGCCGGCACTTCGACACCAGCCCCAGCAGCAGACCGGTGCGCCTCGGCGGCCCCGCCGAACTGGTGACCGCGAGGCTCATGGCCTCGATCAGCGAACTCATCGCGTCCGGCCTGGACATCCGGATCAGCTTCCGGGAAGCGCCCGACCTCCTCGAAGACCTCAGGACCGGCCACATGGACATGGTCGTCTCCACCGTCCAGCCGCGGATGCGCGGGGTGGACTCGGTGGCGCTCATCGACGAGGAACTCGCCCTGCTGGCATCGCCCCAGGTCGCCGAGACCATCCCCTCCGGCGCCCTGGCGGTCGACGGGCCGCGAGCGCTGGAGAAGTTGCCGATCATCGCCTACGGCGAGACGTTCCCCATCATCGACCACTACTGGCGCAGCGTCTTCGACGCCCCGCCGCCGCGGGTGCCGTCGGCGGTCGTCCCCGACCTCCGCGCCGTCATCGCGGCGGTCTGCTCGTCCGCGGGCATCTCGGTCATCCCCACGTATCTGTGCGCCGACGAACTGGCGGCGGGCCTGCTGGTACCGCTCTGGGAGCCGGACATCCCCCCGCTCAACACGTACCACCTCGCCACACGGCACGGAGCCCTCGCCGATCCGCGCCTGGCCCGGCTCCACGACCACCTGGTGGCCGCGGCCCGGAACTGGGAGCTGAACCCGGAACCGCTGGCCCCCGGGCGGATGTCGGGCCGGACGTAGCGCGCCCCGCTCCGGGGATGCGACAGGAATCGGGCTCCGGGTCGTCTCTGACTTGCGGAGGGCCGGCCCCGGCTGGTCAGGCCGGGGCCGTGCCGTAAGTCGTCGGGGGTGGTGTCGGGTGATCGCTACGGGAGCCGTGAGGCTGGAGGCGGCGATCAGCGCACCGAGCAGGGCGACTCCGATCGCGCCGCCGAACTGCCGGGCGGCGCTGAGTACTCCGGATGCGAGGCCGGCCCGCTCGTGCGGCACCGACTCCAGCATCACCGAGGTCAGCGGCGGGATCGCGAGTTGCGCATTGCGGTGTGCGGGTGCGGGTGCGGGGGCCGGTGCCGGTATGGGCGCTGGTGTGGAGGCCGAGCCGCCTGGACTGGCGCCGCCCCCTCACTCCCCGTCGAAGTCGGTGCCCCGGCTGACCGCGTCCCAGGCCGCCGCCTCCTCGCCGGCGGCCTTCGACTGGGCGGCGATGGCGTCGGCGGCGTCGTTGCCGAGGGCCAGTCGCAGCGGGGTCCGCTCGGCGGCCAACGCGGTCAGGATCGCCGCGGCGGCCTTCTCGGGGTCGCCGGGCTGCTTGCCGTCGCTGTCCGGGAGCCCGGCGCGGACCGGGCCGACCGTCTCCGCGTACGCATCCAGGGGCGCCGACTGCTGGAGCGCACCGCCGCCGGCGAACCCGGTCCGGAACGCCCCCGGCTCCACGATGAGCACCTTGATCCCGTGCGGGGCGACTTCCAGGGCCAGCGCCTCGGACAGCCCCTCCAGAGCGAACTTGGTGGCCGAGTAGGCGCCGACGCCGGGGAAGGAGAACCGGCCGCCCATGCTGCTCATCTGCACGACGGCGCCCGAGCCCTGCCGGCGCATGTGCGGGAGCACGGCGCGGGTGAGCGCGGCCGGGCCGAAGAAGTGCAGGGCCATCAGGTCGCGCAGTTCGCGGTCGGTGGTCTCCTCGACGGCGCCGAGATGTCCGCGGCCGGCGTTGTTGACCAGTACGTCGATCCGCCCGTACCAGAGGATCACCTCGGCGACGACGGCGGTGATGCGGGCCGGGTCGGTGACGTCGAGGGCGACGGGGACGACACGGCCGGGGTGCGCGGCGGCGAGTTCGTCGAGGGATTCGGGGCGGCGGACGGCGGCCACCACGGTGTCACCGGCGGCGAGCGCCACCCGCGTGATCGCCTGCCCGAAACCGGAGTTGGCGCCGGTGATCAGCCAGACCTTGCCGGTCGCGGAGCGGGTGCCGGTGTCGGCGGCGGTGCCGGCGGCGGTGTCGGCGGCGGAGTCAGCAGCGGTGCGGGCGTTGTCGCTCATCGGGATCTCCAGGGTGGTTCCGGAAGCCGACCGGGCGCCGGCCGGCGAACACGGCCGAGGTGGTGTCCCGGCGTGCGTCTCCATTACGGCCCCCGCCCGGCCCCGCCGTCCAAGACAGAGATCGACACGATCCATAAGGAGCGTTTATCGCCGCTGGTTATGCTCTTGCCCATGGACCTGAGGCAGTTGAGCTACCTCGTGGCGATCGCCGAGGAGGGGAACCTCGGCCGGGCCGCGGCGCGGCTGTACGTGAGCCAGCCGGCCCTGTCGTCCGCGCTGCGGAAGCTGGAGGCAGAACTCGGCGTCCTCCTCTTCGAGCGGCACTCCGGCGGCGTGAACCAGACCCCTGCCGGGCGCGACGTGGTGACCGAGGCACGCCGGACCCTGCGCCAGGCGGACCGTGTCCTCGCCGTGGCGGAACGCCACCGCTGCCAGGAGAAGGCGGTGCTTCGGGTCGGCTTCGAGGCAAGCGGCGCGGGCGAGTTGACCACCCGGGCCCGGGCCGAGTTCGCCCGCCGCAATCCGGGCGTCCGGGTGGAGCCGAAGCGCTTCGACTGGGGCCAGGAGGCGGCCGCCCTGCGCGACGGCCGGGTGGACGTCGCCTTCGTCTGGCTGCCCACCGACCTCACCGACCTGCACACCGAGGTGGTCCACACCGAACCCCGGGTCGTCGGCCTGCCCGCCGGGCACCCGCTGGCGGGACGTACGGGCATCGGCATCCTGGAGGTCAAGGACGAGCCGCTGCTGTGGACGGAGCGGGCGCCGCGCGAGTGGGTCGACTGGTGGGCGGTGAACCCCAGACCGGACGGCTCCGCACCGCGATGGGGTCCGAAGAACGACAACGTCGAGGAGATGCTGGAGCAGGTCGCCGAGGGCACCGCGGTCTGCTTCGCCCCGGCGAACATGGCGCTGTACTACGCCCGCCCCGACCTGTCCTGGGTCCCGCTCACCGACGTCGAACCCCTGAGGGTCGCCCTGGCCTGGTGCAAGGGTTCGAACAGCCCCCTCGTACAGGGCTTCGCCGAGGTGGTACGCGAACTCGCCGCCGCTCTGTAGCAGGCGTCAACGCACGCCGCCACCACGGAAATACCTGTCCGGGGCCCTGATCGGCGGGTGGCGCCCCCCGTTCTGACGGCCGTGGACGTCGCGTGGCGTCGGCCGCGCGGGAGTACGACACAGGATCGTCGCCGGCTGCACCGGTCCAGGCCGGACCCGCGCCCGTCCGGCCCGGACCCGGACCCCCGCTCCGTGCGCACCCGCGCGTCCCCGCCGGCCCCGTCCGCGCTCCCGCTCCGTGCGCACCCGCGCGTACCCGCCGGCCCCGTCCGCGCTCCCGCTCCGTGCGTACCCGCGCGTCCCCGCCTGCCCCGCCCGCGCTCCCGCTCCGTGCGCACCCGCGCGTCCCCGCCTGCCCCGTCCCCACCCCCGACCTGCCCTGATCCACCCTGCCCGCACCCACCCGGGGATTGACAGCGCCGCCGCCCCGACTTAAATTTGCGACTAAATTTACTTGCCGAAGTTACTACTAGTCGCCAACGGAAGGGGGTTGGGAAGCATGTCCACCACCGTCCCCACCTCGCCTCGCGGTCTGTCACGCACGGCGGTGCTGGCGCTGCTGGGGCGGAGCGGGCCGCTGAGCCGCGTGGAGATCGCCCGCCGGCTCGACCTCAGCCAGGCCACGGTCACCCAGATCACCAAACGCCTGCTCCTGGAGGGCCTGATCGCCGAGGCGGGCTCGGTGCCCTCGGTCGGCGGCCGGCCGGCCATACGGCTCGCCGTGGTGGCCGACGCGGGGCGCGCCGTGGGAATCAAGGTCGCCCCCGACCACGTCACCCTGGTGCACGTCACCCTGGACGGCACGGTCAGCGGTGCCCTCACCCACCCCTTCGACGCGGTCGACGACGACGCCGCCGATCGGCTCATCGCCCTCCTGGGGCCCGAGCTGACGCAGCCCGCGGAGAAGCCACGGCTGCTGGGCGTGGGAGTGGGCGTCCCCGGCCGGGTCGATCCGGCCGGGATCGTCGACTCGCCGACCCTCGGCTGGCATGCGGTGCCGCTGGGCCGGACGCTGTCACGGGCGCTGGGGCTGCCGGTCCTGGTGGACAACGACGTGAACACCGTGGGCGCCGCCCAACTCCTGTACGGGCACGGGCGGGGCCGGGACGACTTCCTGGTGCTCACCCTGGGTCACGGCGTCGGTCTCGCCGTGGTCGAGCGGGGCGCGGTGCGGCGCGGCACCACCGGCGCCGCGGGTGAGATCGGGCACGTTCCGGTGACCGACAACGGGCGGATGTGCCAGTGCGGCAACCGCGGTTGCCTGGAGGCGTACCTCGGCTTCGCGGGACTGCTGCGTACCGCCGTCGAGCACGGCCTGCTCGAACCCGGCGACCGGCCGGAGTCGCTGATGGCCCTGGCCGAGGCGGGGGAGAGCGCGGCGCTGGAACTGCTACGCGGAGCCGGCCGGCTGCTCGGGCGCACCCTCGCGGGCGTCGCCAACGTGCTGGACCCGGGCGCGGTCGTCGTCACCGGGGAGGGCGCGGCCTTCTGGCCTTACCTGCGGGACGGATTCGAGCCGGCCCTGCGCGGCCACCTCTTCCGCCCCACGAACGGGCTGACCGTGATCACCGACGACTGGAACGACCAGGCGTGGGCGCGCGGCGCCGCCGCCGTCGTGCTGTCCGCGCCGTTCGGCGGCGACGCCCCCGGCGAGGGACCCGCGGAAGCGGTCCGAGCCCGGATGGGCATGGTCGGCGGCGGGGCGTCATGAACACCCTGCGCGGTCCCCGCAAGGCGGCCCTGCTGGCGCTGCTGCTGGCTCCGAGCCTCGTGCTCATCCTGGCGTTCGTGCTGGGCCCGATGTTCGGCTCGCTGTGGATCAGCTTCCACGACTGGAACCTGCTCAAGCCGATGCGCTGGACGGGGCTGGCGAACTACCGGGACGTGCTGAGCGACCCGGCCACCTGGAAGGCGTTCCGCCACACCCTCCTCTACGTCGTCGGGTATCTGCCCCTGGTCTACGTCGGCGGGCTGCTCATCGCGCTGGGCCTGAACCGGGCGATGCGCGGCCGCAACCTGCTGCGCGGGATCTACTTCCTTCCCGTGGTGACCAGTTGGGTCGTGGTGGCCCTGGTCTGGAAGTGGATTCTCAACCCGGAGTCCGGCGCCTTCAACACGGTGCTCGGCTGGTTCGGCATCCACGGCCCCGGCTGGTGGACCGACCCGGACTGGGCGATGGCCTCGGTCGTCCTGGCCTCGGCCTGGAAGGACCTGGGCTTCGTGATGGTGATCCTGCTGGCCGGGCTCCAGGCGATCCCGCAGGCCGTCCACGAGGCGGCGATGATCGACGGCGCCGGCTCCTGGCACCGGTTCCGGTACGTCACCTTCCCGCTGCTGGCGCCGTCGACACTGTTCGTGGTGATGATCTCCGTGATCAACGGCTTCCAGGTGTTCGACCAGGTCTTCGTGATGACCGGCGGCGGACCCGCCGGCGCCACCACGACCGTGGTCTCCGCGGTGTACGACGACTCCTTCCGCTACGGGCGGATCGGCTATGCCAGCGCCCTGAGCTGGGTGCTGTTCGTCGTCATCCTGCTCGTCTCGCTGGCCCAGAGCCGGCTGCAGCGAAAGGTGGTGGACGCCCAGTGACCGCGACGACCCCCCGGGTGCGCCCGCACGATCTGTTGGAACCCGAGCCGAGCGCGTCGCACAGTGCACGTCGCCGCTCCGGCGCGGCCCGGATCGGGGTGAGCGCCGTCCTGGTCGTCGGCGCGCTGTGCATGCTCTTCCCGTTCGCCTGGATGGTGCTCACCGCGTTCCAGCCGGACGGCTCCCTCGGGTCCGCGCCTTCGCTCCGCCATCTGACCGGCGGCAACTTCGGCACGCTGACCTCGGCCATGCCGTTCTGGCGCATCCTGGGCAACTCGCTGTGGATCTCGGTGGTCTCCACCGCCGTCCAGCTCGCGACCAGCACGCTGGCCGGGTACGCCTTCGCGCGCTTCCACTTCCGCGGTCGTGACGCCCTGTTCATGATCTACCTGGCGACCATGATGATCCCGCAGCAGGTGCTGCTGGTCCCGCTGTTCGTGGAGATGAAGCAGCTGGGCCTGATCGACACCTACGCCGGGATTCTGCTGCCCGGCCTGGCCTCCGCCTTCGGCACCTTCCTGATCCGCCAGGCGATGCTCTCCGTCCCCCGTGAGCTGGAGGAGGCCGCGCTGGTGGACGGCGCGGGCCATCTGCGCATCCTGTGGACGGTGGTGCTGCCGCTGGTGCGCCCCACGCTGGCGACCTTCACCGTGTTCGGGTTCATGGCCTCCTGGAACAACTTCCTGTGGCCGCTGGTGGTCACCCGCTCCCCGGAGCTCTACACCCTGCCGCTCGGGCTGTCCGCGCTTCAGGGCCAGTTCACCACCCACTGGAACGTGGTGATGGCGGGCTCGGTGGTCAGCGTGATCCCGATGCTGCTGATCTACCTGGTCGCGCAGAAACACGTGGTGCGATCGATCGCCACCACCGGACTCAAGTAGGCAGGCCCCGATGAGTATTCCCGCCCCGCGCCGGGCCGTACGCCGGCTGCTGCGCCCGGCCGCGCTCCTGACCGCCGTCGTCGCCCTGGTGGCCGGCTGCGCGCACGGTTCGGTGACCCGTACCACGACCGGGGACGGCCGGCGGATCGTGCACTACATGACGTTCACCGCCGCGCCCGACCACCTCAAGGACCTGGCACGGCTGGCGAAGTCCTTCGAGCGGTCCCATCCGGGTATCGACGTCCAGGTCCAGAGCGCGCCGTTCGACCAGTACTTCACCCAGTTGCAGACGAGTGCCGCCGGTGGCACCGCCCCGGACGTCTTCGAGCTCAACCAGGACGAGTTCGCCTCCTTCGCGGACTCCGGAGCCCTCGCCGACCTCGACTCCCGGGTCCGCGCCGACGCGGTGGCCGGCCACTTCTCCGCGTCCTCGCTGGCCGGCTTCCGCTACGACGGCCGGCAGTACGGCCTGCCGTCCAGCTTCTCCACCGAACTCCTCTTCTACAACAAGAAGCTCTTCGACGCGGCGGGCGTGGCCTATCCCACCGCGGACTGGACCTGGCAGGACGAGCAGCGGGCCGCACGGAAGATCGCCGCCCTCGGCCACGGCGTCTTCGGCGACTACCAGAACACCACCTACCTGGAGTTCACCAAGGCCCTGGCGCAGAACGGCGGCAGCTTCCTGTCCGAGGACGGCACCCGGGTCGCCTTCGACAGCCCGCAAGGCATCGCCGCCGCACGGTGGTTGACCGGCAAGGTCGGCAGCACCATGCCCACCCAGGCGCAGATGGGCGGCAGCACCGACTACGACACCAGGCTCTTCGAGGAGGGGAAGCTCGGCATCTGGCACAGCGGCTCCTGGTTCTTCCCCAACCTCGCCGCCGTCCACGGCCTGAGCTGGGACGTCGTCCAGGAACCCGCGGCGAGCACCGCCACCCCGGCCGAGTCGGTCTTCCAGAACTCCCTCGCGATGTCGAGCCAGTCGAAGAACGCCGACGCCGCCTGGCAGTGGATGCGCTACCTGACGACCTCCCAGGAAGTCGCCAAGCTGCGCATCGACACCTCCTGGGAGCTGTCCCCGGCGACGGGCGCGAGCCTGCGGAAGAGCTACCTGGCGCAGACGCCGCCGACCAACCGCGCCGCCGTCTTCGAGGCGCTGAAGCACGTGGCGCCCTCCCCCCAACTGGTCCACCAGGCGCAGATCGCGGACATCGTCACCAACGAACTCCAGGCCGTCACGACCGGTTCGGCGACCGTCGAGAAGGCCCTCGCCACGGCAGCCCGCCAGGTCCAGCCACTGCTGTCGCACGACGACTGAGCCCCGTACCGCCGCACCTCCGTACCGCCACCACCTCCGCACTGCCCGCACCTCCGTACCGCCCGTACCACCCGTACTCCAGGAGAGACCCCGTGCCCGACCCGCACGCCCCCGACCATTCCGCTCTGCTGCGCCGCAGCATCGAGGTGATCACCGGCAACCAGCACTCCTCCGGCGCCTACCCGGCCTGCCCGGAGTACGAGGTGTACCGCTACTCCTGGCTGCGCGACGGCTCGTTCGTCGCCGAGGCGGCCTCCCGGGCGGGGGCGGCCGGCAGCGCGGACGCCTTCCACCGCTGGAGCGCGAAGGTCCTCACCGACCGGTCCGCGCGCATCGAGAAGCTCGTCGCCGCGGTGCGCCGCGGCGAGCAGCCGGCCGAGGGCGACCGCCTGCCGACGCGCTACACCCTCGAAGGCGAGGACACCGGCGAGGTGGGCTGGTGGGACTTCCAACTCGACGGCTACGGAACGTGGTTGTGGGCGCTGACCGAGCATCTCGCCCGGCACCAAGGGGATCACGCGCCGTACCGCGAGGCGGTCCGGCTCACCATCGGCTACCTGGCCGCCAGTTGGGCGACGCCCTGCTACGACTGGTGGGAGGAGTACGCCGACCAGGTGCACGGGGCCACCCTGGGCGCGATCCGCGGCGGCCTGCACGCGGTGCGCGCGTCGGGGATGGCGGCCGCGGTCGGCCTGGACGACGTGTGCGCCGACACCGTCGGCGCCATCGACGCGATGATCGAGGAACGCGGCCTGTTCGACGGCCACCTGGCCAAGTGGCTGGGCAGCAAGCAGGTCGACGGCAGCCTGCTGGCGTGCCTCACCCCGTTCGGCAACGTCCCGCTCGACGGGCCCGTCGCCCGCGCCACCGTGCACGCCGTGGAACTCGACATCGCCCAACCCGGCGGCGGCGTCTACCGCTACCTGGGCGACACCTTCTACGGCGGCGGCCAGTGGCCGGTGCTCGCCGGCTTCCTCGGCTGGCACTACGCGCGCACGGGCCGCAGGGACGACGCCCTGCGCGAGCTGGACTGGATCGCGGCCCAGGCCACCGCCGAGCACCTGCTGCCCGAACAGGCCCCCGGCGTACGGCTCCAGGCGCCGCGCCGGCTGCCCGAATGGGAGGAGCGCTGGGGGCCCAACGCCACCCCGCTGCTCTGGTCCCACGCCATGTACCTGATCCTCGCCGACGAACTGGGAGTCACCCCGTGATCCGCCACCGCCCGCACGGCTCAGGCCACCCCTACCAGCCCACCGACGAGCAGCGTGTTCCCGCCACCCCGCTGGCCGGACAGGGGTTCGAGGTGCGGGCCTCCACCGGCCCGCAGGTCACCGCCGTGGTCTGCGAATGGCTGACGGAGGACCGTGCCCTGCTGCTGACCGCCGCCGTGGAGAGCGGCGAGGAGCAGGGCGCCGCGCCGGTCGGCGACTCCGGCGGCGACAGCGACAGCCACCTCGCCGCGGCCGCCTCCGGCGCCGCGCGCCAGGACCGCAAACGGTGGGTGGTCCGCCCGGAGCCGCTGGCCGAGGGCGCGTCCGCGCGCTACCGGTTCGTCGCCACGCACGCGGACGGGCGTACGCACAGGACGAGTTGGTACAGCGTCAGCCCCGCCGTCTGGCACGAGGGCGCCACCGGGCTCACCGTCACCGGGGCCGCCGCGAGCCGCCTGGTCGAGGGCAGCACCCGCACGCTGACCGCGGGCGACGGCACCCCGCTGCGGGTCCGCTTCGCGCTGCGACTGGCGCCCGCCGAGCACGTGGTGGGCTTCGGCGAGCGCTACGACGCGGTGGACCAGCGCGGCCGCTCCCTGGACGCGCAGGTCTTCGAGCAGTACAAGGGCCAGGGCTTCACCAGCCGCAGCTACCTGCCGATGCCCTTCGCCATGGTCGTCGGCGGCGACGGGTGGGGCTTCCACGTCCGCACCTCACGCCGCACCTGGTACGACATCGGCGCCGCGGAAGGCGACCGGCTGTGGATCGAGGCCGAAGTGGGCCCGGACGGCGTGCTCGACACCGCCGGCTACGCCGGCCGCGCCGACCAGGTGCTCGGCGCCTTCCTCGACGAGACCGGCCGCCCCGAACGGCTCCCCGACTGGGTGTTCGGCCTGTGGGCCAGCGGCAACGAGTGGAACACCCAGGCCCGGGTGATGGCCGAGATGGACACCCACCGCGAACTGGACATCCCGGTGCGGGCCCTGGTCATCGAGGCGTGGAGCGACGAGTCCACCTTCACCGCCTTCCGTGACGCCCGCTACGACGTGCACGAGGACGGTTCGCCGCACCGGCTGGCCGACTTCACCTTCCCCGCGGAGGGCGCCTGGCCGGACCCCAAGGGCATGGTCGACGAGCTCCACGCGCGCGGCGTCAGGGTGCTGCTCTGGCAGATCCCGCTGATGAAGATGCGCCCGCACCCGACCGGCCAGGCCGCCGCCGACGCGCGCGCGATGATCGAGAACGGCTACGGCGTCCTGGAGGAGAACGGCGCGCGCCCCTACCGCAACCGCGGGTGGTGGTTCCCGCTCGCCCTGATGCCGGATCTGACCGATCCGCGGGCCCGCGCGTGGTGGCTGTCGAAGCGCCGGTACCTGGTCGACGAGATCGGCGTCGACGGCTTCAAGACGGACGGCGGCGAGCACGCCTGGGGCGCCGACCTGCACTACGCCGACGGCACGGCGGGCGACGCGGGCAACAACCGCTACCCGGTCGAATACCCGCGCGCCTACGGGGAGTTGCTGAAGGAGTGCGGCAAGGCGCCGGTCACCTTCAGCCGCGCCGGCTTCACCGGTTCGCAGACCGCCGGCGCCTTCTGGGCCGGCGACGAGGACTCCACCTGGGCCGCCTACCGGCACTCGGTCAACGCCGGAATCACCGCCTCCGCGTGCGGCATCCTTTACTGGGGCTGGGACCTGGCCGGCTTCTCCGGTGACGTTCCGGACGCCGAACTCTATCTGCGGGCCACGGAGTTCTCCACGTTCGTCCCGATCATGCAGTACCACTCCGAGTTCAACCACCACCGCCTGCCGCTGCGTGACCGCACCCCGTGGAACATCGCCGAACGCTCCGGCGATCCGCGGGTGCTGGAGGTCTTCCGCCGCTACGCCAAGCTGCGCGAGCGCCTGGTCCCCTACCTCGTCGCGGAGACCGAGGCGGGGCTCGCCGAGAACAAGCCGCTGATGCGGGGACTGTTCTTCGACCACGCCGACGACCCGGCGATCTGGGACCACCAGGACCAGTTCCTCCTCGGGTCCGCGCTGCTGGTCGCCCCGGTCACCGAGCCCGGTGCCACCGGTCGCAGCGTCTACCTGCCGGCCGGCGACTGGGTCGACGTGTGGACCGGCGAGCCCGTCACCGGCGGCGGAGTCATCGAGCGGCACGCGCCGTTGGGCACCATCCCGGTCTTCGCCACCGCCGCCCGCTGGCCGGACCTCGGCCCCCTGTTCGCCGAGCCGGCCTGACCGCTCCCGCCGTCAGGCCCTTCGCCGGTGGGAGCTCACACCTTGAGGACTTCCACGGTGGGGCCGCACAGGAGAGCCAGGTCCTCGGGGTCGGAGGTGAGAACGGTGCGCGGGTGAGAACGGTGCGCGGGTGGGCGGTGGTGCGGCCGAGGGCGACGTGGCGACCAGCACCCTGGCCGACCTGACCGTCTCCGACGTGCCCGTGGCCGGGCCGACCGCGTTCCACCGGCGTGTTCGGCACGGCGGGCTCTGCCCCGGACGCGGGGCTCGACGAGGGGGACCTCTCCGACCCGTCCGGCGGGGCCGACCAGCCGGTGTCCTCCGCACGCGCCGGCCTGGACATCACGATCACCGGCACGTTCCGCGACTCGGACGGGGCCGTCGCCTACGACGGTCCGGTCACCCGCCTGGAACTCGGCCACGTCGCCGTGACCTGCGAGCCCCCCACGGCGACGGATACGGGTACGCCGACGGATACGGGTACGCCCATCCCCACACCCCCCACACCCACGCCGACCGGTTCCGGGTCGTGGCCGCCCAGGGCGACGCCGAAGCCGCACCACCCCGGTGGCGGTGGCTACGGGCGGCACGCGGGCGCGTAGGCGTCCTGCCCGGATCTCCGCCGGGTCGGTCACCCACGTGGGTCCACCGGGTCGCGGCATCCGGTGGGCTCGCGGAGCGTGAGGAGCGTTCCTGTGACCGGAGGGCGTGGTGCCGTGGGTGACGCGATCGGGCAGATGCTGGCGTCCGCCGTGGGGATCGCCATCAGCCCGTTGCCGCTGATCGCGGTGATCCTCATGCTGGCCACGCCGAAGGGACGCGCCAACGGCATGGCGTTCACCGCCGGGTGGATCGTGGCGCTCGCCGTGCTGGTCACGGTGGTGGTGCTGGTCGGCTCGGGCGGGGACGCCTCCCATGGCGACGGTGGGCCGGGGCGCTGGACGTACTGGCTCAAACTCGCGCTCGGGCTGGTGTTCCTGGTGCTGGGCGCCGGGCAGTGGCGCCGGCGTCCGCGCGAGGGGCAGGAGGCGGCGCCGCCCGGGTGGATGCGGGCGATGGACGGTTTCTCGCCCGCCAAGTCCGCCGGTCTGGCCGCGGCGCTCGCGGTGGCCAACCCGAAGAACCTGGTCCTCGCGATCGGCGGCGCCGTCTCCATCACCGCCTCCGGCGCGAGCACGGGCGGCAAGACCGTCGCCGCCGTCCTGATGGTGCTCGTCGCGTCGCTGTGCACCCTGTTGCCGCTGGGCACGTACCTGCTGGGCGGCAGCCGGTCCGAGGCCGTACTGGGGGAGTGGCGCACCTGGATGGCCCGGCACAACGCGGCGATCATGACGACGGTGCTGGTCGTCCTGGGCGCCAAGTACGTCGGCGACGCGATCAGCGGTCTGACCCGGTGAGCGCGAGCAGCGGTGCCGCGGCGCCCCCGGCACGCGAGAGCGGCCGCTGATGGCCGGGGACGACGACCCGGCCACCGGGTCCGGACGTGACGACGCCCACCGTTCGACCGCGGAGGGCGCGTGGTGGGAGCGGGGCGAGGAACCCGACTACCGGGCCACCCTGGCCAACGAACGCACCCTGCTGGCCTGGTCGCGTACCGCGCTGGCGTTGCTGGCCGCCTCCTTCGTCGTCGTCAATCTCACCGTCATCACGCCGCGCGTCCTGCGACTGGCGCTCGGCGCCTATCTCGTCGCCCTGTCGGGCGGCGTCACGGTCACCGGATACGTCCAGTGGCGCGTCCGCCAGGCCCGGATGCGCCACCGGCTGCCCCTGGGCCGCGTCGTGAGCCCGCCCGTGCTCACCGCGGCGCTGCTGGTGCTCGCCGGTTTCGTCGTCGCGGTCATCGTCATCGCGTCATGAGGAGGTGGATCGGTGGCCGTACGACCGCACCCGCTGGTCCGCGTCCGGTCGACGCTGTCCGGCGTGAGCGGCCCGGGCGCCCGGGGCGACCTGCTCGGCGCGCTGACCGCCTGGGCCCTGATCGTCCCGGAGTGCGTGGCGTACGCGCAGATCGCGGGGGTGCCGCCGCAGAACGCCTTCTACGCCGCGCCGGTCGCCCTGGTCGCGTACGTCCTGCTCGGCCGCTCCCGGTTCCTGATCATCGGGGCGACCTCCGCGGCGGCGGTGCTGTCGGGTGCGACGGTCGCGGACATCACGTCGGACCCCAAGCGGGCGGTGGGCCTGTCGGCGGCGCTCGCGGTGATCGCCGGCGGTGTGCTGCTGGCCGCGGGGCTGGCCCGGCTCGGGTTCGTGACGAACTTCCTCGCCGAACCGGCGCTGTACGGCTTCCTGTTCGGGATGGCGCTGACCATCGTGGTCCGCCAGGCCGCGAAGATCGTCGGGGTGTCCAGCGGCGACGGGCAGTTCTTCCCCCGCGTGTGGACGCTGCTGCGGCACCTGCCCGACTGGTCGCTCGCCTCACTGGCCGTCGGGGCCGCGGCACTGGCGGCGCTGTTCGCGCTGGAGCGCTACGTCCCCAGGCTCCCCGCGTCCCTCGTGGTGCTGGTCGTGGCGCTGGCGGTGTCCGCGGCGGCCGGGCTGGAGGACCACGGGGTGGAGGTGGTCGGGAAGATCCCCTCGGCCGTACCGGTGCCCCACCTGCCCGGTATCCCGGCCGCGGACTGGTGGAAACTGGTCGGCGGGGCCTGCGGGGTGTCGCTGGTGGTGTTCGCCGAGGCGTTCAGCATCGCCTCGCGGTTCGCGCGCGAGCACGGCGACGAGGTGGACGGCAACCGGGAGATGGCGGCGGTCGGATTCGCGAACGTCGCGGTCGGCTTCGTCCGCGGCTTCGCCGTCTCCGGCAGTGCCTCGCGCAGCGCCGCCGCCGAGTCCGCCGGCGCCCGCTCCCAGCTGACCTCGCTGATCGCCGCCGTGCTCATCCTGCTCACCGGCGCCTTCCTCACCCCGCTCTTCACCGACCTGCCCGAGCCGGTGCTCGGCGCGATCGTGATCGTCGCCGTCCGCGGCTTCCTGTCCACCTCCGAACTGCGGCGCTACGCCCGAGCGGACCGGGCGAGCCTGGGGGTGGCGCTGACCGCGCTGGCCGGGGTGCTGCTCTTCGACCTGCTGCCCGGGCTGCTGCTGGCGGTGGCGCTGTCGCTGGTGCTGTTCATCGCCGCCGCCAGCACCGCGCACCTGTCGGTCCTGGGCCGGCTGCCCGGCGGCCGGCTGTACGGCGACGCCGCGCAGCACCCCGGCGCGACCACCGTCCCCGGGGTCCTCGCCACCCGGCTGGACGGCGCCTTGTTCTTCGGCAACGCCGACCGCACCCGGCTGGGCCTGCTCGCGCTGGCCTCGGCCGCCCACCCCCGACCCCACACCGTCGTCCTCGACCTGGGTGCGAGCTACCACCTCGGCGTCCCCGTCCTGGACACCCTGGACGAGCTGCGCGCCGCCCTCGACCGTCAGGGCAGCGCTCTGCACCTCGCCGGTCTGCGCGCGGTGGCCCGGCCCGCGTTCGACCACCACCGGCTCGCCGCCCGGCTCGGCCCCGACGCCGTGCACGCCACCGTCGAGGACGCCATCGCCGCGGTCGCCCGGCCGCCGGCCGGATCGCAGAAGTGAGGGCCATGCGCAACCCGCTGTCCGCCACCGGCCGCCGCCGCTCCCGCCGCTCACCCCGCGCGACGTGGCCCAACCGCGGCCTGGCCGTCGTGCTCGTGGCCGCCGGGGCGCTACTGGGCTGGTGGCTGCCGCACCTGGAACGGACCAGGAACCTCGGCGGCCTGTCCTACGACGCGTCCGCCGCGCAGGCCACCCTCGGGGCGATCGCGTCGGGCATCATCACCCTCACCGGTTTCGTGCTGACCGCCGTCACCCTGGTCGTCCAGTCCGTGCAGAGCATGTCGTCCCGGCTCGCCGGGGTGCTGGGCTTCTTCGAGCGTTCGCTGGTGCTGTTCGGCGCGCTGACCGGGACGGCCGTGTACTCCCTCGTCGTCCTCGCGCAGGTCCGCGAGCACCATGTGCCGGACCTGGCGGTCACGTTGGCCATCGTCTTCGTCGTCCTGTCCACGGGCACGATCCTGCGCACGCTCGCCGGGCTGCGGGAGATGATCACCGGCGGCGGCCTCGTACGCGCGGTCGGGCAGCGGCTGCACGAGGCACTTGACCGCGTCTGGCAGGACACGGCAGCAGCGGAGCCGGCTGCCGGGCCGGGCGCCGGGCCCGAACCGGAGGGTGCCGTGGTCACCGCGACCGCCGGCGGCATCGTCCAGCGCATCGACGGTCCCGCCATCGCGGCGGCCGCGGCCGGCAGCGGCCTGCACGTCACCTGCCTGACGGCCGTCGGCAGCTTCGTCGAACCCGGCGAGCCCCTCCTGCGCGTCACCCCCGGGCCGCCGGCCGAGTCCGACGCACGGCGCCTGGTCCGCGCCGTACGCCTCGGGCCCTCCCGCCGTATCGACCACGACCCCGCATACGGGCTGCGCCTGCTCGTCGACGTCGCGATCCGCGCCCTGTCACCCGCCGTCAACGACCCGACCACCGCCGTCCAGGCCCTCGACCAGATCGAAGCGGCCCTGCTGCGCCTCGCCCCCCGGCCGCTCGGCCCGGCCACCCTCCGCGACCGCGACGGCGCCGCCCGCGCCACCATCCCCCGCCCTGGCTGGAGCCAGCTCCTCGACCTGGCCCTCGCGGAGATCCTCGGCTACGGAGCCGGCTCCCTCCAGGTCCAGCGTCGCCTGCGGGCCCTGCTCGACACGGTGCAGCGGACCATCCCGCCCGCCCGCGCCGCCACCCTCACCCCCTACCGCGCCATCCTGGACCGCGCCGCCCGCGCCTTCCCGGACCCGACCATGTCCGAAGCCGCCACCACCCCCGACCCCCAGGGCATCGGCGGCCCCGCCCCCACCCGATGACCCCCGCACCCGGCCGCGGCGCCCGGCGCCCGGCCGGCCGCACTGCCGGGTGGTTCGGGTCAGCGTTTGATGCCCACGCCTGCGAGCAGGCTGATCTCGGCGTCCGCGATCTCCGCACCGGGGGTGGCGGGTTCGGTGGAACGCCAGCGGTGGCAGCAGCAGATGCCGGGGTCGATCAGGTCGAGCCCGTCGAAGAAACGGCGGACGTCGCTGTGCGAGCGGAACTGCACCGGGGAACCGGACTTCGTGTAGACCTCCGCGACCCTGTTCCAGGTGACGGGGTCGAAGTCGGGCGTGCAGTGGTTCATGGCGAGGGCGCTGCCCGCCGGGAGCGGGTCGAGCAGGCGGTGCACGATGGCGTACGGGTCGTGCGGGTCGGTGATGAAGTGCATGAGCGCGTTGAGGGAGAGCGCGATGGGCTGGTCGAAGTCCAGGACCCCCGCGTCCTCCACGGAGCTCATCAGCGCGTCGGGGTCGGTGATGTCGGCCTCGACGTAGGCCGTGCGTCCCTGGCTGGTGCTGCGCATGAGGCGTTCGGCGTACTTCAGGACGAGCGGGTCGTTGTCCGCGTACACCACGCGGGCGTCGCTCGCGACGGACTGGGCCACCTGGTGCAGGTTGGGCTCGGTCGGTATACCCGTGCCGATGTCGAGCCACTGGCGGATGCCGTGCTCCTGGGCCAGCACCCGGGTGGCCCGGTGCATGAACGCCCGGTTCTCGCGCGCGGTCACGTAGATACCGGGGTGGGCCTGGGCGGCGACCAGGGCGGCTTCCTTGTCGATCTCGAAGTGGTCCTTGCCGCCGAGGAAGTAGTCGTACATCCGGGCCGAGTGCGCCTTGCTCGTGTCGAGGTCGCGGCCGGCCTGCCTGGTGGTCATGTTCTCCCCTTCATGCGTGTGTCTGTCGGCCCGCGGGCCGTGGACGGGACCGGTGTGGTCGTCCCC